>JAPLUI010000128.1 GCA_026397725.1 Verrucomicrobiota bacterium
CATCGAGAACAGCATCTTGTCGCCGCCAAAATCCAGCTTGAGGTCGCCCACAAACTCCGACTTGGTGGGCTTCATCAGGGTGGTCAGGTTGCCCTGCGGGCTCACCGGGGACAGCACGGCGATCTCGTTGTCGTAGCCAGTACTGCCGACGCCGCAGTTGGCCTGCCAGTTCTGTGGCAGGCCGAGGTTGCCGGCCCCGCGCTTGATCAACAGGAGTTTGTCGAAGTTCATGAGCGGGTTGGCTAACAGGGCATCACGCTGCAAATCCTCGCAGCCTATCGCGTTTCCGGGCGCTCCGTCCGCGGCTTCGAGATCGTCAAGCCGCTGGAGGAATTCCTTGCCGCGCGGATAGCGCTCACCAAAGGTGGCGAGCAGGTCGTTGATGGCGAGGCGCAGGGCTTCCGGATTGCTGCCGAGGCCGGATGATGGTGAGGTTCCGACGCACTTGGCCAGTTGGGTGCCCATCCACGGACACGTGGGCGCATCTTTGATCACCAGGGGATTGGCACCCGGGCCGCACTTGTCCTTGGTCGCTCCCCAGACGACTTTGCGTTTGTGGTCCAACAGCATCACGCGGCAACCGTCCAAACGGAATGCATACCCGTCACGGTTCCAGAGCACGATCCTATCGACGGGAACCGGCGTGCCGAGGTCCACCTCCCACAGCGGATCCGTGGTGTTTTCGGTGGTGTGCGTAACCGAATTCTTGCCCCAGTCGCCAGCCGTATTGCCATCCACGGCACGCCCGGAGACCCCGCCGTGGTCGGTGCTATTCTGGACGGTGCGCTTGTTCAGCGCCACATTGGTGGTGCCGCTGAAAACCTGCACCTCCGCCAGCGACAAGGTGCGATTGCCACCCGGGAGCATGACCCGGACATAGCGTCCCACCACCGCCCCTGGCACGGCCGACTCCGCCTGGGACGTGGCCGCCATGAGCACGCCGCCCAGCGTGAGCGCGGCCGCAGCCCGCAATGCGTGCAACCCATGGCCGGTCGTGCGTCTTGGAATGTAGTGAGTTGTGGAGTGGGTGTGGATGGTTTTCATGAGGTGATGGGAAGGGCGGCTCGGGTCGATTTGCGTCCGCCAGCACCCGGTCCGTTGGGTGCCGGGGTCGGAACCCGTGCGACGAGCTACCCTGAATGCATTTTGCGGGCCTGTCCATCCCCACATTCGTGGGAGGAGATGAAAAAGCTGAAACGAAAAGGTCAGGGGTCGGGTGCCATCTGTCGAATCCCGGAGGGATGTTGGGATCAGGTTGCTGAGACCGGAATCCTTAGCTGGCATAGGCCAGCGGCTCGCAGAGCGCCTGCAGGTTGGCTGCGGGCGTGGTGCTGGGGATTTCGCAGCCGGCATTGACCAGGAACGGGTTTCCCGCTTCCTGATAGCAGCGTTCGAGCTTGGCGCGGATCGAGTCCGGGGTGCCGCGCAGGATGTCGGCGACCGGGTCGAGGTTGCCGCCGATGGCAACGCGCGAACCGAGCGCCCGGCGGACATTTGTTAGGGAGACCATGTGATCCACGTCGATCACGTCGAGATCGAGCGAGGCGAGGCCTGACAGCAGATGGGTGATGTTGCCGCAGATGTGCATGCGCACCTTGGCACCCATCGCCTTGAGCCCGCGCACCAGGCGCTGCTCGCGCGGCAGGATGAGCCGCTCGTAAACCGCGGGTGAGACCTGGCTGGCCACGGCGTCGCCGATGCCAATGGTGTCCGCACCGGCGGCGACCTGCGCTCGCGCGAAGTCCAGGGCGACCGCCACACAAAAGTCCATCAACTCGCCGACGTAAGCCTCGTCATCCAGCAAATCCATGAAAAAGTTGTCGAGCCGCCGCAGGTCGGCGGCCTCCGCGGCGGGGCCCTCGACCCAGCCCATGATGGAATACTCGCCGCCGACGCGCGTCTGATAGGCCAGCACCGCGTCGATGCGGTCGCGCATCCGCACGGCTACCAGCGGGTCCGGGCGCGGCAGTTGGGAAAAATCCGGGGCATTCTCGAGCGGGTGTTGCTCGCAGTATGGCACCATGTCTGGCTGATAGATGATGGTGGCGCCGAAGCCCTGGGTTTCGCGGTAGGGATCGGACATCGTGTTCATCTGGTCGATGCCGAATTCGCGGGCGCAGGCGATGTTAGCCTCGGTTAGAACGCGGTAGTCCGCGGCAAAGGCCCCGTAGTTGCTGCCGATGCGTTCGGCGGCGAACTGCATGAGAATGGGCAGCCGGGCGAGATGATCGACGGGGCGGCCTGCGAGAGTGGCGAGATAGCGGTCGAGCGGATTCATGCCGGATTGTCATCTGACAACGACTCCGCAGGCAAGACCAAAGCTGCCGGGGCGTGGCCGGTCGGGGGTCGCCGGCACACCTCAGTTGAAACCATCGTCGGCGGCCACGCCAGGTGCCCGCTATCGCTCGCCAGCTACGACGTGTTACTGCGCACCGGCAACCCGCTGGTGAAGGGTGAGATGCCAACGGCGAGATCGTGGATAGCGGATCGTGGATGAAAAGCGCTGGCGAGGCTGTGCCAATACCAGCACTGCCTGCTGCGGCGGATCGGAGTGAGGGCGAGCCGGAGCAGCGCGGGGGAAACCCAAACCAGCCTGCGGGAGCAGTTGGAGGCGCTGCGGTGGCAGTGGTGTGGACGGACCGAACCAGGGGTGGAAAAATGCCGCCCAGCCCACTTTCCCCTTCCCACCCGGCCAGCAATCGACGCAATTGGCCGCGAAGAAAAGGTCATCACTCACAAGATTTCGCTGGGCAGGCCGGAATCGGCGGGATAAATCCCTCCCGTGAACGGTCGTTCCAGAGAAGTATCCAGCCGGGTCGTTGATCTTCCAGCACAACGAACGGTTCGTTTGACAATTGTTACACCGACACGTCATTGAACAAAACTGTTAGTCCTCAAGAAGAATTATGAAAAGACGTTCCCGTGTCCTATTCAGCGTCTTTGGGGTGTGCTTCTCCCTATATCTCGGATGGCACCTGACAATGCAGCTCGGCCTTGGTTTGCCGGGTTACGCTGACTTCTACCTACATCGTGGAAGGTACCTAGGCATCGTTACGTCCGCAAAATCATTGAACCTATCTCCGGGATATGAGGCGGAGCATTTGTTGGCGGGCCTGCCCACCTGGATCAATAATGACAAGAGCGGTCGATACACCATTACAATCGTAACGAAGAATTGGGGACATGCAGGGAAGTATGGTTACGTCTATTCAGACGAAAGATTCTCTGCCATTCCAGTCAATGATGTTCCGTCAGAGAAGACATTGCCTGTCTCCTGCCGATTACCGCTTTTTGTCACCGGTAGAATCAACGCCCACTGGTGGGTTGCCCACAATCCCCTAGACTAACAATTCAGTGCTGCCGACAGACATGAACCCCACAACATCAACCCCAAATCACCTCAACTGCCCTGCGGCAGACTAGAGGCGTTCGGTCAGAGATTGAAGAGCTGCATGGGATGGCCTGATGGCGGAGTCGCTTAGTGGCGGCATGGGGCTGATTCGATTGGGGCGCGGTCATGGCGGCCTTCTTTCGCGAGAGCGGATGAAATTCATTCGGGCCTGAGTGACCATTCTCCGCGAGAGCATTCGATTAGGGGCTGGTTGTTCGGGACCGTGATCCGCATGTTTGACCACGGATTTCAGTAGAGTAGAGAGCAGCGGGCGGCTTGCGCCAATCCCGCTGCTCCCCCTCGTCAAACCGGACGTGCAGATTTCCC
>JAPLUI010000578.1 GCA_026397725.1 Verrucomicrobiota bacterium
CGAACGCCTTCGTTGATAGCAATGTGCTGGTATATGCGGCGGAGGAGAAGACGCCATTGGCCCGCAAGACCACCATCGCCCGGGAACTCCTGCTCCAGCCCGGGCTGCATTTTTCCGTGCAGGTGCTGAGTGAGTTTGTCGTCAACGCACGCCATCCCCACAAGCTCAACCTGCCGCGGGAACGGGAGCAACGCTGGCTGCAAGGATGGCTGTTGCGCCCCGTCGCGAGCATCACCACCGCCACCTTTCTCCGGGCACTCGCCATTCACGTCCGCTATCGGATCTCCCACTGGGACTCGCTCATCCTTGCTGCCGCAACCGAGATGAATTGCTCCGTGGTGTACTCGGAGGATCTCAAGCATGGTCAGGAGTTTGACAGCGTGAAAGTGATCAACCCCTTCCTCTGACCCCTGACCCCTGACCCCTGACCCCTGACCCCTGACCCCTGACCCCTGACCCCTGACCCCTGACCCCTGACCACTGCCCCCTGACCACTGCCCCATGCCCCCCCCTACCACACCACCTCCACCGGGCAATCCGGCTGATGAAAGAGATCGTCTTTCGAAAGCACGGGAACATTGTGAACCAGTGCCGTGGCGGCGATGATGCGATCTGCCGGGTCGCGATGCTGCCAATCAAGTTCTGCGGCCCGCAGCCAGATCTCGGTATCGGTGGGAAGGATCCGGAGCCAGGAGGTCAGTTTGAGGATGTCCGGCCACTCCCGGACCGGTCGCAGCGCGCGGAATTGACCGCGGCGTTCCTTGATTCCAAACTCCCAAAAGGTGACGGCCGAGATCAGCAGGGGAGGACCGCCATCCGCCGCTGCCTCAATGGCGCGGAGCGCGCGGGCGGAAAGGCGAGGATGCCCGTCAAGCCACCAATAGAGGACATGGGAATCAATTACCATGGGTTCCGGTCATCGTCACGCAACAGTTCCCAATCCTCAATCGGCAAGGGTTTGATTAGATCCGCCTCCGGGATTTCCGGGACCGGCCGGGTGCCGCTCCGGTATGCCGCGAGCACCTCGGCCACCGTCACCCGCGGTTTTCCCACCCGCCTCACCTCCAAAACTTCCCGTCCCCGGTCCGTCACGATCAGGGGTTCTCCAGTCAATTCCACCTGCCGGAAATACTCCAGCATCTGGCTCTTCAGTTTGCCTTTCGAGATCGTCTTCACACCCGCAGCGTAGCCATGGTCACGACTGTAGTCAAATTGGGAATTTGCCCCCAACCCTCGCGCATCTTTCGTTCTATTTCAGTTTTGCAGCATTTCAGCTTTTTCCCCTGACCGCCATGGGCAACGAATTATCCTCCGAGCTTCCCGAAGACTGGGCCACTGTGGACATGGTGAACCGCCACACGTTCTGTCCGCGCCTTTGTCACCTCATGTATGTCGAGGGCCGCTGGGAGGACAATGTTCACACGCTGGCAGGCAAGGACGCGCATCGGCGTGTGGAACCGCATTGCCAATCTGCTGCCGGAGGCATTGGAGCCGAAGAGCGAAGTGCCGGAAGGCCCGGCAGCCGACACCAGCGGCGATGAGCCGCCGGTCATCGCGCGCAGTGTTTCGTTAGGTTGTGAGGTGTTGGGGCTCATGGGCAAGCTCGATCTCGTTTCCGCCGATCCCGAGGGCGGCGAGGCGGTGCCGGTGGAAACGAAGAAGTCGCGCGTGCCTAACACGCCTGAGCGCAGCTACCCGCCCGAACGCGCCCAACTCATGGCGCAGGGGCTGCTGCTGCGTGCCCACGGCTATACGAGCAACCACGGCTACATCTACTATGCGGGCAGTCGCTTGCGGGTGCGCATCGCATCGAGTTCACCGACGAACTGGGCGAAGCGAAGATTCGAGATGTTTCCCAGTTGGTGCTCATGGGCAATGTGCAACTTTCCGCCCAGGCGCTTCATTTGCTGATGGAGAAGGAGATTCCGGTGATCCACCTGTCCACCGGCGGCTGGTTCCATGGCATCTCCCATGGCCAGGGCATCCGCAATGCCTACAATCGTTCGGCTCAATACGCCGCCGCCACCGATCCCGCCCGCTGCCTCACCTTTGCCAGGGAACTCGTCCGCGCCAAAATCGCCAACCAGCGCATCCTCATTCAACGCAACGGGACGGGTCCCGCCGCCGAGTCCGCGTTGCTCTCCCTCACCCGCCAGCTCAAGGATTTTCCCAATCATGAATTCGCCGATCTCTATCAATTGCTAGGCTGCGAAGGCCAGGCCGCCGCCAGCTATTTTTCCGCTTTTTCCTCGCTGCTCAAGACCGGGGAATTGGGCGACTTCCATTTCACCTCGCGCAACCGCCGCCCGCCCAAGGATCCGGTCAATGCCCTGCTGTCGTTTTGTTATGCCCTGCTGGCCAAGGAATGTTCGGTCGCCCTTATGGCCGAGGGCCTCGACCCCTGGTGGGGTTTCTATCATCAGGCGCGGCACGGTCGGCCCGCCCTGGCGCTCGACCTCATGGAACCGTTCCGCCCCACGGTGGCGGACAGCGTGGTGCTCACCGCCATCAATACCGGCATGGTCAAAGGCCGGGATTTTGTCACCAATGCCAATGGTTGCG
>JAPLUI010000569.1 GCA_026397725.1 Verrucomicrobiota bacterium
ATCGGTTTGGGGAGAAGCGCAAGAGCGGGGCGCGGAGATTGCGGGGCAACGCGGCGGCGGCGGCCGGGGCGTTGTGGAGTGTTAGGGACTTGCAGAAGGGGATCGGGTGAGATTTCGGGAGACAACACGGCAACGCCACTGCCGAACTGTGGCAAGGCTGGTTGCTCCCGGCAAGCCAGCCCGAATCCCGGCCCGGTTGCGCATGGTCTCTGTTAGACCACGTCCCTTCACTTCATCCACATCTCCAAATCCGCCATCGCGGCCCTGACGTTGCCCTTGGCCCCCTTTTGGGTAAAAGCTGAACCGAGCGGAGCGAGATAGACTGGAGCAAAGCGCCAGCGCCGAAGGAGGACCGCCGGCGGGCGGGATCAAAACTGAAACGCTGAACGCGGGGTGAGCGATAGCGAACTTGGAACAATCGGCGCAGCCGCAAACCGGCATGGCCATCGGCAAAAAATGCTGAAATTGTAGAGCATGGGCAAAGCTTTGGCGTCTCGCCCTCGAGGGCAAAGTGCGGCGGTCATAGACGCGCCGCTACAAGGTCGGGGGTGGTGGTGGCGATGGGCGCGTGGCCGGGTTTCATGCGGTCGAGGTAGGTGAGGAGCATGTCCTGGGCGTCCTTCGGGCAGCGGTCGTGTTCATTCACGACTTTGATAGACCACGGGCCGAGCAGGGACGAGTAGGCAAACGAGCGGGTCCACTCGCGGGCCCCAAAAACAGTCCCAAAATCAGTCCTTGACACCCTCGGTTTAATCTATACCTTGCCGTGCCCGTTCATTAATCTACATTGAATCTTCCCATGCATCTGTCCAAGAAAGCCGAATACGCATTGCGAGCCGCGATCAATCTGGGGATCGCTGCACAGATGGGCCGTGGTGCTTTGCCAGGGTCGGAACTGGCCGAGGCCAACCGCCTGCCCTTGAAGTTTGTCGAGCGCATCTTGCAGGAATTGCGTGACGCCGGCTGGGTCGAAACACACCGCGGGAAGTTCGGCGGCTACTCCCTCACCCCAACAGGCAGCCACCGCAAAATCGGCGACATCGTACGCCTGATGGACGGGCGCTTGGCCCCGATCTGCTGCGCCAGCGAGTTCGCCTATCAAAAATGCTCCTGCCCGGACGAGCAACATTGTGGTTTGCGCATGATCATGCTCGACGTGCGCAATGCCATCGCCAAGATCCTTGACCGCTACACCCTGGCCGAGGTCGTGGAGGTGACGGTGCGCAAAATGCGCCGCTCCGGCGTGACGCCGCCCTTCGCCATGGCCGGAGACGACACCCCGCGCGACAAGGCCGACAGGGTGAAGACGGACCCCGCCGATGGCTTCCTGGCCGGCTTCCTGCAGCTTGCCAAACCCACCCTTCCCACAGGAACAGACCCGCCTGATCCGGATGGCCCGAGTTACTCTATCTAACAAAACATGCCGCGCCCCCATGCAAATGCTTCCCTGCCTAACCCCACCGTTGGCCCGCATCTCCCGCACCCTCATCGCCATCGCGCTGCTGGGACTGGCCGCCTGTCACCGCAAGACCGCAGACCAAGGTCACACGCTGCTCAATGTTTCCTATGACCCCACGCGGGAATTCTATGCCGATGTCAATAAGGCGTTCAGCAAAGAATGGGAGCAAAAGACCGGGCAAAAACCCGCACTCAAGCAATCCCACGGCGGGTCCGGCAAACAGGCCCGCTCGGTCATCGACGGGCTGGAGGCCGATGTGGTCACGCTGGCGCTGGCCGGTGACATTGATGCCGTAGCCAAGGCCGGCTTGCTGGATGCCGACTGGGCTGCCAAGCTGCCACATCACAGCACCCCCTACACCTCCACCATTGTGTTTGTGGTCCGCAAGGGCAACCCGAGGGGCATCAAGGACTGGGGCGATCTAACGGGCGCTGGGGTGCAGGTCATCACCCCCAATCCCAAAACTTCCGGCGGCGCACGCTGGAACTATTTGGCCGCCTGGGCCTGGGCCGAACAGCACTTCGCCGGCGATCCGGCCAAGGTCAGAGACTACATCGCCCGCCTGCTCGGCAACGTGCCGGTGCTCGACTCCGGCGCCCGTGCCGCCACCACCACCTTCGCCCAGCGCGAGATCGGCGATGTGTTTCTATCCTGGGAAAATGAGGCCTGCCTGATCGTAAAGGAATTTCCCGGAAAAATGGCGATCATCTATCCATCTGTCAGCATCCTGGCCGAGCCGCCGGTCGCCGTGGTCGACGCCAACACCAAAAAGCACGGCACGCAGGCGCTGGCCCAAGCCTATCTGGAGTTTCTCTACACCACTGCGGCGCAGCAACTCGCCGCCAAACATTGCTACCGCCCGCGCGATCCCGCAGTGGCTTGCGCCCTGCCAGCCATCACCCTCGTCACCGTGGACCAAGCCTTCGGCGGCTGGGCCACCGCCCAACAAACCCACTTCGACGATGGCGGCACCTTCGACCAACTCTACGGCCACAAACCATAATTCCGCGTCGCCTCTTCCGTTTCAAATTTCAAATTGGCCCTCCCCATGCACCACCGTCGCGTTATACCTGGTTTCGGGTTGTCCCTGGGTTTCACCCTCATCTATCTGAGCGTGCTCATTCTCATCCCTCTCGCCGCGCTGTTCCTCAAGGCAGCCGGACTGGGTTGGCAGGCCTGGTGGAATCTGTTAGTCTCGGAGCGGGTGCTAGCCGCGGCCAGGCTGACCTTCGGCGCCAGCGCGGCGGCGGCGGCGCTGAGTTCGGTGTTAGGCGCCATCGTCACCTGGGTGCTGGTGCGCTACCGCTTTCCCGGCAGACGCCTGATGGACGCGATGATCGACCTGCCGTTTGCCCTGCCCACCGCGGTGGCCGGCATCACGCTGACCACCATCTACGCCCCTAACGGCTGGCTTGGCGCCTATCTGGCAAAGTTCGGCATCCGGGCCGCGTACAGTCCGTTTGGGGTGTTCATCGCGCTCACCTTTGTGGGTTTCCCGTTTGTGGTCAGGACCTTGCAACCGGTGTTGGAGGATTTCACCAAGGACACCGAGGAGGCCGCCGCGATGCTGGGTGCGGGACGCTGGGTCACCGTGCGGCGCGTGATCTTGCCCATGATGCTGCCGGCGCTCATCACCGGCTTCACGTTGGCCTTGGCACGGGCGATCGGTGAGTATGGCTCGGTGATTTTCATCTCGGGCAATCTGCCCATGAAGACGGAAATCCTGCCCTTGCTCATTGTCTCACAGTTGGAGCAGTTCAATGTCCCCGCCGCCGCCGTGATTGCCTCGGCCATGCTGGTGGTTTCCTTCGCCCTGCTCTTATCCATCAACCTGCTGCAACGCTGGCTCGACTGGCAGCACCGCTGATTACTCACCACTGCCATGTCCCACCCCGACGTCACCACCGAAGCCAAGCCCGTGCGCCTGCTGCTGATAGCCGTAGCGGGGCTGATCATGGCCGTGCTGTTGCTGATGCCTCTGCTGGCGGTTTTCATCGAAGCCCTGCGCAAAGGCTGGGAGGTGTTTTTCGCGTCGCTGCGTGATGAGTCCGCGCTGTCCGCCGTCACCCTCACGCTTACTGCGGCGGCCATCTCCGTCCCGCTCAACACGCTCTTCGGGGTGGCCGCCGCATGGGCGGTGACCAAGTTCCGTTTCAAGGGCCGCGCCTTGCTCATTGCCCTGATCGACCTGCCGTTTGCGGTCTCTCCGGTGATCGCCGGCTTGGTGTGGGTGCTGTTGTTCAGCAGTCATGGCTGGTTTGGCCAGTGGCTGGAGACCCATGACCTCAAGATCATCTTCGCGCTGCCAGGCATCATCATCGCCACCATGTTCGTGACCTTTCCCTTCGTCGCCCGCGAGTTGATTCCGCTCATGGAGTCCCATGGGCCCGCCCAGGAGGAAGCCGCCGTCACGCTCGGCGCCGGCGGTTGGCAAATCTTCCGCCGCGTGACCCTGCCTAACATCAAGTGGGGCCTGCTCTACGGGGTGCTGTTGTGCAATGCCCGCGCTATGGGCGAATTCGGCGCCGTCTCGGTGGTCTCCGGCCACATCCGCGGCGAAACCAACACCCTGCCGCTGCATGTGGAAGTTCTCTACAACGAATATCAATTCAGCGCCGCCTTCGCCTGCGCCACTTTGCTGGCATTGCTCGCCCTTGTCACCCTCGGCGTCAAGTCCGCCATCGAACATTTCACCGAGCACTCCCGCCACGTGCTCTAACCGACCCCATGTCCATTTCCATCCAATCCATTCACAAGTCGTTCGGCAGCTACAAGGCGCTCGATGACGTCTCGCTGGAAGTGCCCGACGGCTCGCTCACAGCCTTGTTAGGTCCCTCCGGCTCGGGTAAAACCACGTTGTTGCGCATTGTCGCCGGCTTGGAATTCGCCGACCCCGGCTCAGGGAAAATCTTGTTTCACGGTGAGAATGTGGTCAACATTCCGGCGGGCAGGCGGCAGGTGGGTTTTGTGTTTCAGAACTACGCCTTGTTCCGGCACATGACCGTGGCGCAAAACATCGCCTTTGGTCTCAGCGTGTTGCCACGCAAACTCAAACCTCCGGCCACCGCCATCCGCGAACGCGTGCAGGAATTGCTCCATCTGGTTAGACTCGACGGCCTCGACCAGCGCCGCCCGGATGAATTGTCTGGTGGCCAGCGCCAGCGGGTGGCCCTGGCGCGGGCCCTTGCCATCAAGCCCAAGGTTCTTTTGTTAGACGAGCCCTTCGGCGCGCTGGATGCCCAGGTGCGCAAGGATCTGCGGCGCTGGCTGCGGGTCTTTCACGATGAAATCGGCCTCACTACCTTGTTCGTCACTCACGACCAGGAGGAAGCGTTGGAGCTGGCCGACCAGGTGGTGGTCATGCGCAATGCGTGCATCGAGCAAGTCGGTCCGCCGCAGCATATTTACGACCAGCCCCGCACGCCATTCGTCTATGAATTCCTCGGCAACGTCAACAAACTGGCCATCACTAACGGAGCGCACCAATATATCAGGCCCCATGAGATTGAGGTGAAGTTTGCTGCGGAATACGATCCCTCACAAGACCGCCTGGCCATCGTGCAGCATTTGTTCTCGGCCGGCCCTGTCGCCGCCCTCTCCGTGCGCCTCGACGACGGCCAATTTCTCGAAGTCGAAATCACCCGCAAACAACTCGATGATCTCGCCCTCAGCGAGGGCGACAGCGTCGCCCTGGGCCTGCCGCCGTGAGCGCAAGCACCTCCCTGATAGTGCCGACCGGCGGCAGACGGTGCGACCCGGCATGCTTGCCAAGCCGGAGTTTGAGGCGGCCTTCCAGCCACCACTCAGATGGCACGGGAAGGTGCTGGGCCATGGCTGAACTGCTCACAGCGAAACCAAGGACGCTCCGGTCAGAGATCATGACAACCCGGGTTGTCCATCCGGATGCGGGCGACCTCATCAGCGAGGCCAGGAGAATTTCTCCCATTACGATTTTGGTACCCTTCCGTTGACCGATACTGAGGTCCTCATCCATGCCCGCTGCGCGATGCGCTTGGCGTCGCGGACGCGACGGGACCGGACGGGAAGGTGGCCCGGCAGCAACGCCGAAAACAGGTACACGATGGGATAGGCGCACAGCGCCAGCAGGACTCCCGAGGTGATCATGCCGAGGATGAAACTTGCCGCATTAAGCACACCGACGCCCGGCGCATGGAATTGAACGGCGGTGAGAAAATCAGGCATCGGCATCGCGAGGGAGTCGCGCATCCATTGGCCAAGACGGAACTGGCCGAAGAGGATTGCAGGAGTCGTGAAGGGGTTGGAGAACCAGGTGGCGGCTACGGCGAAGGGCACGTTGGCCCGAAACCGCATGGCAAGAACGGCTGCGGGCAGCGATTGAAAAGGCATCAACATCACGGAAAAAAACAGGCCCAAAGCCAGCCCCATGGCCACTGTGTCGCGGCAGGGGACCCACAGGCTGCGGTCGAAGAGCGGCCGGGTAAGCGCCCGCCACCACCGGCGATGGCGCAACCACGGGTGTCGCAGGGTCCTGTACGCCCGGCGGACGAGTTTGAGATAGCGCTTCTTCATGCAAGGGAGGAAATCCTTGCGCATAGGATTCCCCATGACCGCACAAAATGCAAACGCAAATGCCACCAGCGTGCATGTTCATCCAAATGAGGCCTTGTAATTCGGGCATTTTCGGAGTGAAATTCTTCCCGACCGCACTATTGCCGTAGCCACAACTCACTGACCGGCTGGCAGTGGCTGGACCCGGTGGTGGCCATGCTGGTGGCGGCCAACATTGTCTGGACCGGTTCACACCTCGTCGGGCGCTCAATCTCCGGCTTGACCCACCTTGAGGCGCTCGATGACCCTGCATGACTCCCAGTGCTCCCGATTTTCGATCCGCACGATGGTATTCCAAGGCGCTGCCATCCCGACTTTCATTCCCGGTCGGGGAAATTTCCTGAAACATGTTCCGGCATGCCTCCGTAGCTATCCCCGTGCCTCGTGTGAGACCGGTTTTCGTCATCGTGTGGATCACCTTCGGGTTGGTCGCGATCATGCATTGTCCGCTGGATGCGCTGGGCGATTTTTCCGATAGTCTCTCCTGCTTGGCAGGCGTTGCCGTGATGGGTAATGCTGGTGAACCGGCGAAGTCAGAGGATGCCCATGGCGAATCGGCTTGCCGGTTGATCAACCGCACGGGAAACATTGTGCCGGTCGCAATTGCCAGCTTCGGCTTCTCTCGCATAACACGCTGGCCAACGATTCAGGCCATCAAACAGCAGGAACCGGGCGACGAGCTTGGCTTTCTTCTCTCAAACTGGCAATTTTTGCGCCGCACAGCACCTGCTCCCAGAGCGCCGTCATCCCTGGTTTGACTCCAATCGCGGCCAGCGTCCGGGGCCTGCCAGGATCATCGCAGACGAATTGTATCCTCAGACGTGACCTGACTTCGCTTGGAGTGCCCAGTCCTGTGGAAATTCCCGTGTTGCGGGATTTCAGCCTCTCAACTGTCTAACCGATACCAACGATCAACACTGAAAACCAACATCCAACTATCATGAAATGCCCCGTATGCACTGAACCCGACCTCGTCATGGCCGACCGCCAAGGCGTCGAAATTGACTATTGCCCCAAATGCCGCGGCGTGTGGCTCGACCGAGGTGAACTCGACAAAATCATCGAGCGTTCGGCCGCCGATCCGGCGTCCCAAGCACCGCCGGGATACCGCGGCGAGCCTCAAGGACACTCCAAGCACGATGATCGCCACGACGAGCATGGCCGCTTCGACAAGTATGGCCAGCCCCGTAAGAAATCGTGGTTGTCGGAAATGTTTGACTGACCAGCGCCGCCGCCAGCGCTTTTCACCCACCTTGCACGGTTAGCGCCCGCCGCCCCGGGTGAGGTTGCGGTTCTCTGCCCATGGATCAAGGCCGCGTTGATCAAAACCAAGTGGGCGGTGCCTATGCTGACCGGGGGGCTTGGTCTGGTGGCGGCTTTGCTGCTCTGGCCGACCGCTCACCCGAGCGCTCCCACCGATAAGGATGCAGCGCATGGCCAGGAATCCGATGACTGAGCACCCATCCGGCACCCCAGGAACGCATCGACCGTCTCAACCAGAAGGCGGCGGCGCTCGCCCGGGCGATTACCAATCCCTTGCTCAGGAATTCAGGGCTCTGCAAGCAGGCTTTGGCCTGCTGACCTAGCACTTCATAGACCACCCCAACCAGATCGCGCAGGCACCCCGCAAGCCGGGATCGACAACATGGCGGGGGGGCGGCCCCGGTGGAACGGGTTGTTGCGGAATGGCACCCTTCCAATCCTGATTGTAGGCAGAGTTGAAATCCGCCGGTGGCGGGTAGGCGGGATAGCAACCGACAATTGATGCGGTGCAGGCGGCCACGGAAATTGCTTGATGCCTCCCCCACTGTGGGCTAGATGTGGCGTGAGGAATCACCTCACCCTCACAGACCGTGACCACCATGAAATCCATCAGAAACCTGAACCGGTTCGCCCACGAAACCGCCATATTCCATGGCCGGCGTCGTGCCATCACTCCCTGCCCATGAAAACATCCAGACGCGGATTTGTCGTCGGCACCGTGAAGTGTGGTGCCGCAGTGAGTTTGACCCCGGCGTGGGCTGGTCAGGCCCAAGCGGGAGCTGCCGACGGCGCACCCCAAACATCCTATCGAATTTTCCCCATCGGCACGGTGGAAAAGGGTGACAAATGGGTTCGGATCCGCATCTTTGACGCCTATTTGGATGGCCTGCTGGGATTGCAGGAATGGTCGCATGTCAACGTGTTCTATTGGTTCGATCAAAACGACCAGCCGCAGAAACGCGGCATTCTACGGGTCCACCCACAAGGTGATAAAGCGAACCCGTTGACGGGCGTCTTTGCCTGTCGCGCCCCGGTCCGCCCCAACCTGATCGCCCTGAGTGTCTGCAAAGTGCTGGCGGTGGAAAACAACCTGATCACCTTGGACGATATTGACGCGTTTGCCGGCACCCCCGTAATCGATCTCAAGCCGTTCATCCCCCCGGACGCGCCCATGAAGGACTTGCGCATGCCAGCGTGGCTGAAGGGAAAAAAGCAAGCTGACTGACCAGGCAACCCGGTAATTCATGATCGCCTGCGAAACCATCGGCCCGGCGGGAAAATAGTCCAACCTAACAATGATGATCCAGCCCATCCTGGCAGTCGTTGTGCTCACGGCGTTGGTTGCCTGCGCTGATGACAAGACAAGGTGGGCTTCTTCGGTCACTGCGTGCAGGAAATCCGTGACAGGGAGTTGGAGAGTGTGGTGGCACGAGAAATATGGAAACCAGTCACCTTCTGATTAGCTTCTTCATGACCGTGTTTACTGCGAGTTCAGACCCACCGTCTTAGCATGCCACCTGGTCGCGCAGGGTTTCCCAGAGCCGGGCGTTGTTGAGCAGGATATCCTTGATGCCGCGCTGCACCGTGGGTGAATTCAGCGCCTGCGAGCTGAGCGAGGTGTGGGCGTCCAGCGCGCCCATGATGGCATTGAGCAGCTCGGTTTTCAGGTCGGGCGAGTTGGAGAATTGTTCCTTGGTGTTGTTGGCCGCCTGCTGGCGCAGCGTTTCGGACTCCAGCAACTTGCCCTTGAGCACGTGGTTGACGTAAACCAGTTGGTCCTGGTCGGTGGTATCCGCGCCAAACAACTCGTTCACCTTCTCGATGATCTCGGCAAGGTAGGCTTTTTCCTTGTCGTGGACACTGCCGCCGCCGATGTCGGTGACGGGTTCCAGCTTGGGGGTCTTGCCCGCACCCAGCGGCATCGGTTGCCGGCCCAGGTTTTTCAGGTTGTGGCGCTGCAACACGACTTTGGATAGATCAATGCCCTCGCGCTCCCGGCCAAACTCCAGCAGCGGAAGCAGGCGCTTGTAAAATATGGCGCGTTTTTCAATGGCGGTGTTGCCGTAGTCGAAGATCTGGGAGAGGAACGTGTAAAGGCGGATGAAGGCACCCAGGTCGCTCTTGAACAGCAACAGCGCGTTCAATTCATTGTAGCCGCAGGACGCGATGTATTTCTCGATGGTCAGTTTCCAGCGCACCGCCTCCACCCGGCTGCCAACCACCACCATCGCCTTCGCCTGACCCTCCAGCAGCGGCGACACATGACTGCGGAAATGTTCGACCACGACCTGCACCTTCTGCGCGATGTTGTAGGGGTGGAGCCGCACCCAACCCATGATGCCCTTCATGGCGGCGCTGCGTTCCACCGTCTTCTCGTCAAATTCCTTGCCCTCGTGCGCCAACTTGAACGCCAACTTGTAGGACGTGTAATTCTGCAACACGTCGAGGATGAATTTCTCCTCGATGGCCTGCCGCATGGAATAGACATGGAAGGGTGCCGGGAGATTGTCAGGTCCGGCGAGTTGGGTCGGATCGGGACGGGTGCCAAACAATTCCATGGTCTTGGCCTTGGGTGTGGCCGTGAAGGCAACGTAGGTGATGCGTGATTTGCCGGCCCGTGTGGCCATCTCGGCGGCCAGCACGTCGTCCATGCTCACCTCGCCGCCATCATTGAATTCCGCGAGTTCCTCGGGGCTCAGGACCAGCTTGAGCTTGGCCGCAGCCTCGCCGGTCTGTGAGCTGTGGGCTTCATCCGCGATCACGGCAAAGCGTTTGCCCTTGGATGCCAGCTTGAGCATGGCCTTGTGCATGGCGGGAAAGGTCTGGATTGTGCAAACCACGATCTTCTTGGCTCCTGATAGAGCTGCCGCCAATTCCTTGCTCTTGCTGCCCTCATTGCCCTTGATCGTGGCCACCACCCCGGTCTGCCGCTGGAAATCAAACAGGGCTTCCTGAAGTTGTGTGTCGATCACCGTGCGGTCGGATACCACCAGCACGGTGTCGAATATCTTCTGGTCCTGCGCGTCATGCAACTCGGCCAGGAAATGCGCGGTCCATGCAACAGGTCGATGGCACGCTGGGCTTCGGCGGTGAGGGTGTCGAGTTTGTTCAGGTTGCCGGTGATTCCATCAACAATCTCCAACTGTTCGTCGAGTGGCGGAATCGGCAATGCCATAGAAGTCCATGAATCAATCCTCAAAACTTTTGTTCCGTGACCAGCTTCATCGAGTCGACCGAGTGTCTCCCTTGATGACCCACGTAACAGCCATGCGAGGAAATCTACGTTGAGTTTAGGACTTGGGGTAAGTGCTTTGAGATCTTGATTGATTGCCATAGGAACCAATGCTTTCACGACCGGAAAAGTGTGAATCAAAATCATGCCGCGCACGACGATAAGCAAACTGTTCGCTGATACGAGTTCAGCAGCACCTTCGTCGAGTGCCTTTTGCGTGATGTGGTCTTGAGTATCAGAAAGAACCTCTGGTTTCAGATCTTTCGAGGAAGCCCATGGGACATTGCCATCCCAATAGGCGAGGTTCGTCTTGCTTGGTGTGCCACCACTCCGAAGACCCACGACGTACTTCAGTGGAGTCACCTCCCAATGCTCCGGCACCTCCCCTAACCATTCAATCCCGGAGGGCTTCATGGGAGCGTTAGGATTCAGCCCCTTGGTGACCGCGTGGGAGATGACGGCCTGGCGCTTTTCCTTCAGCAAAGCCATCAGCCGCCGCTGCTCCGCCACCAACTCATCAATCTTCGCCGTCTCGGCGTCGAGGAAGGCGGCGATGTGGGTTTGTTCAGCGGTCGATGGGAAAGCAGTGGTGAAGTTCCTAACGAAGGAATCTGGAACGCGCTTCTGTCCACCAGCGCCGTACATGTGTGATTCTCCGATGCTACGAAAATCCGGGGATATGAAAAGATAGTGCAGATATGCGCCAGTGACTTGGTCTGACTTGGGCCGCGCAACGATCAACTCGGTTGTCCCGAATCCGATTCCATTCACCAGTCCTCTCATCACAGCCCCTTTGCCATTCTCATAACAAGGTGTAATCTTCGCTATGGTGACATCCCCCTCGCGGAAATAGGTGTACCCACTTTCCACCTCACTGATCATTTTCTCCTTATCCAAAGTCAACGTGCCATCATCACCGATGGATTCCATCGCCAAGAACGAGACTGCGATTGTGCGATCCAGATTACGGACCTCGGACTTCGAGGGGTTTAGAACCGCAACATAGCGGAGTCGCTTCACCTCCCAATGCTCCGGCACCTCGCCCAGCCACTCCACGCCGCTGGGTTTGTATTTCGGGTAGCGGGGGAAGCTCATGGGGTGCCTCCTTTGCAGCGCCAACGGCGCGATCTAACACAGCCCAGGGCAACGCCCTGGGTATCGGTGTTCCGGGATATTGAGCCCTGAAGGGGCGATCCATCAGCGTCCGAATAGGTCGGACTTTCAGCCCTCATGATATCGCGACGGCAATTCTGGGGCGTTGCCCCAGGCTGGGATGAGGCCGGACCTTTGGTCCTCACTCCAGGGCCGTTGGCCCTCCTCCTCACTCCAGGGCCGTTGGCCCTCCGACCCGGCACGTCGCCCAGCCACTCGACGCCTGCCTGTGCGTGACCGCACGCAGACACGCCGCTGGGTTTGTATTTCGGGTAGCGGGGGAAGCTCATGGTGGGCCTCCTTGCGGCGCGTCGGGTGGGGATTCGTTTTCCGCGGTTTGCTCCGAGTCCCACATATCACGATAGGCGTTGATATAACTGGCGGTGGCGGGCGGATCGATGTTCCAGTAATGGCGGCAGAGTTTTTTATACAGCACGAGCGCGGGGTCATGGCCGCAGAAGCCAAGCAGTCCGTCGAGCGTGTGTTCGATGTGGTGGGTGTCGCGACTGCGGGAGCGCACGATGCTCTCGATGATGGGCGTGTATAGTTCGACGGCTTGCGGCTCGAGCGCTTGCAGGCTTGCGGCGAGGCCCGTGATGGCTTGGACAAGATCGTCATAGCCCGCAGCGCCGGCCTCACGCTCCGGGGTGGGCGGCGCTTGCTGAGATGACTTGTTATTCGCAGGCATGTCGGTCAGGGTGCGCTCCGCTTCGGGGCTCTTTTGGCGGGTGCGATTTTCGGCGGGGCCAACAACGCCAGTTCGCGGCGGAGTTCTGCTGCAAGGTCGTCCTCCGAGGGCAGATGGAGCTGGTAGCGACTCGGGACGAGAGAAGTGGTTGAATCTGATGCGAGAGAGGATTCTTTACGCACTGCGTAAAGAATTGAGGTGCCATGCCGAACTTCGGCAGATTCGTTACGCAGTGCGTAACAAAGCTCATCACCCGGCAGGACTGGGTAGGATTGAAAGAACTGCCGGCACAAGCTCAATGTGACTTCGCCGTAGAATGCCGAGTCCGTGGCGATCATCTGGAACGCGGACCGGCGAGCGAAAGTCGCGAGAGTATTAGCGAGCGGCTTCATGGCTCCATTCCTCCTCCTGTTTGAGGAGCACTTTGGCGACTTGATCCGGTGTGAGTGTCGCGGACGGATCTGCCGGGTGACGGCACTGGATCAAGGGGAGTTCTACTCGCTGCCGGACGACGGAATTCGCTGCCGGCTTTGGCTGGGCCAAGCCGCGGCGGAAAATCTCAACCGCCACGTCGTTGAATTTGCGCCTCTCCTGCACGGCCTGCATCTTCATGGAGCGCAGGAGGTCGTCGGGGATGTCGAGAGTTGTTTTCACGGAGACACCTTTCCCGTTTTCCAACTTTTTGTCAAGCAGCCTGCTCATTTCGCAGCGATTCCGAAATGGTAGCCGCGCTGAGCGCGTCGGGGCATGGAAACGCTTGGATTCGGGGCCGCGGCCAGGGATGTTAGACGGGGTGGCGTTTTCGCCGGGGTGCTTGCGGGCGGGTTTGGACGCGATTTGGCGGTGC
>JAPLUI010000215.1 GCA_026397725.1 Verrucomicrobiota bacterium
GAATGGGCCTGCCGCGCCGGCACCGAATCGCCATTCTTCTACGGCAATCGCGACACGGATTTCGCCAAGTTCGCCAACCTGGCGGACGCCTCGCTCAACCAACTCGATCGCGGCGATGCTCCGCCATGGCATCCCAGGGACCGCCGCTTCAACGACGGCAGC
The DNA here is from genome assembly GCA_026397725.1 of Verrucomicrobiota bacterium. GTDB lineage: Bacteria > Verrucomicrobiota > Verrucomicrobiia > Verrucomicrobiales > Akkermansiaceae > Luteolibacter. Next base: position 163 of record JAPLUI010000215.1, read on the forward strand.
GGGGTGACCACCGACGTCAACCGTTATGAGCCGAATGCCTGGGGCCTGCGCAACATGATCGGCAACGCCGCCGAGTGGACGCTCACCTCGTATCGGCCCTATCCGTATGCCGAAACCGACGGCCGCAACGATCTGCAGCCGGACGCCATGAAGACCGTGCGTGGCGGCTCGTGGTTCGACCGACCGCTCCATACCGGCTCCGCATCGCGCTTGCCCTACCGGCCATGGCAGGCGGTTTACAACGTCGGCTTCCGCGTGGTCATGTCCACCGATGGCCAGCCTAACATCACAGCCACCGGCGCGGGTCAGCCCGCAACGGCGGTTTCCGCACGGTGATGCCCTGACGAAACGGCCCCGCCAAGGGCTTGGCGCGTTGTCGCTTTCAATATTGTAGCGGCGCTCCATGAGCGTCGCCGACTTTCAAATTGTAGCGGCGGCCTGTGACCGACGCTGGTTGTCCGGTGCATGGATCGCGCGTGACCGCGAAAGAGTGCGGAGTTGTAGCGGCGGTCTGTGACCGTCGCTGGTTATCCGGTGCATGGATCGCGCGTGATCGCGTCAGAGTGCGGAGTTGTAGCGGCAGCCTGTGACCGACGGGTGCTTAATTCTACCATTCTTGATGGAGGTGCTTCGGTTGCGTGCGGTCGGTCAGACATTGAAGCGGTAAAAAGGAGATCGTGGAAAAACACGACTTCAACCTGAACATCCGCCGCTACGTGGACAACACGCCCGACCCGGAGCCGGAGGACGTGCAGGCCCATCTCATCGGCGGCGTGCCGGAGAAAGAAGTGATCAGTGATCAGTTGTCAGTAATCAGTGGAAGATTCGGCTTGGACATCGCCACGCTCTTCCAGCCGGTGCGGGAGGGTTATCTGGCCTTTGTCGATGCCATCGAGGCGCTGGAGGCATCCATCAGCGAGGCCCAGAGCGAACTCGCCGAAGCCGTGGAAGTCGGCCAGGAACTCGCCGCCTACGAACCGGAGGAAGACGAGTCCGTCACCGCCGCCACAATCAAGGCCGCCCTCAAGGACCTCACCGACGACCTCAAGGACAACAGCGCCGCGTCCGCCAAAAAGGAGTTGAAGGCTCTGATCGCGCAGGAGAAAACCATCACCCATCTGGGAAAGCGCATCAAGGAGAGCAAGGCCGAATTGAAAACCCTCACCGACGAACTCGACCTCAAGCTCCAGCTCAAACGGCTCGGCGACACCGATTTCAAAGCCGAAAACCAACAACTCCTCCAACAGGTCAACGCCCGCATCGCGAACCTCTTCAAGGCCAATGGCCTGTCGCCGGACCCCGACCTCTTCCAGGCCAACGGCCTGAAATACGACAGCCCAGGGCAACGCCCTGGGAAAGACGCCCCATTTGAATTGAGCCCTGAAGGGGCGTCACAAAATCTTGGAAAAACCGACAAAAAACAACTCACCTCCCTCCAGAAAGACGCTGCCGCCCTACAAGTCCGCCTAACAAAAACCGACGCATTATTCTCTCAAGTCGGCGGCAAGCTCACCGACGAGGAAGCCAAGACCCTCATCCTGAAAAAACTCCACGACCTCGCCACCCACGAACTCAACCGCTACCTCAACGCCGCCAAGCGCCACCTGATCCAGTCGGTCGAAATGGCGAATTCGCCACAATTAAAAGTCAGGCCGGTCTCAACAGCTACAAAATCAGCGTCAAAGAATGGGCCGCCAAGACCAACGCCATCGGCCTGCAAGCGCAAGCCGGACGTTATGGCGGCACTTTTGCCCACAAAGACATCGCCTTTGAATTCGGCATGTGGATCAGCCCGGAATTCAAAATCTACCTCATCAAGGAATTCCAGCGTCTCAAGGACGATGAAAACCGCCGGCTTTCCCTCTCCTGGAATCTCAACCGCACCCTCTCCAAGCTCAATTACCGCATCCATACCGACGCCATCAAGACCCACCTCATCCCGCCGGAAGTCACCCCGGCCCGCGCCGCCATCACCGATGCCAGCGAGGCGGATCTGCTCAATGTCGCGCTCTTCGGCCTCACCGCCCGCGAGTGGCGCGATGCCAACCCCAAGCTCGATGGCAACATGCGCGATCATGCCACCATCGAGCAACTCCTCGTGCTTGCCAACCTCGAGGCCATGAACGCCGAATTCATCCACATGGCCCTGCCGCAAAGCACCCGCCTCACCCGCCTCAACGCAATCGCCATCCGCCAGATGAAAACCCTCACAGCGGCCGACCTCCGCGCCCTTGGCACCGCGGAACCCAAAAATCTCACCGGTGGGAATCCATGACCGCACATCATCCACTAATCATCCGATGAAAGGCCTCTGCGATCCCAAGGCCTACGGCTTGAGGGGGTAAGGATTCAGGACCGGCGGAGTGGCGGTGGCGCCGGCCAGGTTGGTGAAGACTCCCGGGTCGTTGCCGTGCAGGGGCTTGTCGTGCATCCACCACCAGCGCTTCGTCTGCCAGTTCCAGGAAGCCACCACCAGGCGCTTCGCAGTGAGGCGCACGGCCAGGGCTTCACACCACCGGTGGCGGGGCGAGCCGGTGTTATAGACATCGATGCCCTGCCAGCGGTAATGGCCGGAACCATGGAAATGGCCGTGAAAGATGGCCAGCACCCGGCGACCGGCCAGCAACTTGGCATAGCGGGTTTTCCGCTCCTCCGGCAGCCATTCCGGCCCGGAATAGGGTCCCAGCAGGGCGAGGTGCTGGAAGATGACCAACGGGCGCTCGACCGGGAGTTTGGCCAATTCCTGCTCCAGCCAGGCGAGCGCAGGCGCGGTGGGGCCCAGATCCAGACAGAGCATGCGGACCTCACCCCAATCCCAGGCCCGCAACAGGGAACCGTGCCAACCGAGCAGGCGGCGGCCGACCGGCGAGGTGTCGCTGGCGCGGTCGTGGTTGCCAGCCAAGGCCACGGTGGGACCGCGCCGGGAATGGCTCTCGGCATAGTAAAGGTGCTCGAAATCGCACATCTGCTCGGGCTGGCCGGATGCGGTTAGATCGCCCAGCACTGCCAGGGCCAGCGGCGGTTCCACCACCCCGCCGAGCGGTGAGGGCCAAGGCATGCCGGGCAGCTCGTCTAGCGCGGCCAACATCGCGGCGTTGGCCTCCGCCATGCCGGGGATGCCAAGATGGGTGTCGGCCACGACCAGGAAGGTAAGAGCCCCGCTGCGCGGCACGTTGGCACCGGGCGCGGCTTCCGGCACGGCCGGCAGCGGCAGATCCCGGAATGCCGCCGCCGCCCGTCTGACATGATTCCACCACCACAGGCCGGTGCCGAGGCCGAGGATGGCACCCAGCACCAGGATCATGGGCCAGCGGCGGCGGGGGTGTTTGTTAGGACCGGCGCTCATGGGCAGACGGCCGCATTCTGGCTGGCACCGGAAGGCAACTCAAGTCCGCGGATCTAACATTTCACGCCAACTGGCGGCGAGACGCCGCCAGCAAGAACTATAGGACAGACAAATAATCGATTAGTTAGATCGCAAACCTCGGCACAGACATATCGTCGTGAAAATGACGGATTTCATATTCATTCCCGGCGCTGGCACCCAGCGTGGCCACGAGCGCCTTGCCGTCCTTGAGCAGCGGACGCCACGCTTCGCTTGATGGCAAACGGCCGATGTCAGTATTCCTCGGTCATTTGCTCGCCGCCGTGGGCCGGGTTGGGGATGAGGCGCTGGCCTTTGGAATCCACCACCAAGTCCAACACCTCCAGCGGCACCTGACCCAGCAGGTTGGGGACATTCTCCGGCACCTCGATCACGTCGAAGGTTTCGCGCCGTTCCATGAGTTCGAGTTCGACGGGTTCGTATTTGTAGCGGATCGTGTCGCCGTTGGTGGTCCGCGAGCGGACGGTATCCGTCCGGGCCAGGCCAAGCTTCTTGATGACCGAAGGCTTGAGGTAAAGCCGGGTGGCGCCGGTATCAACCAAAGCCTCGACTTCAACCGTGCGGGCCTTGCCCTTCGCCAGCTTGAGTCGGCGGAGGATGAGGTCGCTGTAGTTGGTCAGCTTGAGGTTGACGATGACTTTGCCCATAAGCGCGTTGAATTTCAGGGAGCAAACTGCGCGTGGGTGTCTCCCGTTTGGGAGACTGGCAGATGGCTGGGATTTGGCGTCAGATTCATGGGAAATCCTCTCAGGCGCGAATATAGCTCTCCTAGCCAATTGGCCAAAGGATTTCTTTGGAAATTTCGGCGGCAGCGGGAAGGGCAGGATGGCTGGGTTCCCGCAGTGAAACCTTTCGCAGTGTCACCCCCACTTCCCAGCGGTAAGGGATCCTAAACTATAGGACAGACAAATAATCGCGAGGTTCCGAACCGCCGGATCGGGCAGCATGCCCGTGCCTCGTCATTGCAGGTACTGCTCGATCGGGAACACCCAGAAGATGGACTGGCTGAGGCGCAGCAATCTGCGGAGGGTTCGCGGGCTGACCGGCTGGCTTCTGACCAAACGGTCCAGGCAGGAGTCGGCGAGCGGTTTCTGGTCCGGCGGATAGTAGCCGCGCTTGAGATAGTAGATGGCGCGCTTGAGGCTGCGTCCGGTGCGGGTCTCGCTGATTTGGCTGCGGGCATCGACCAGAAACCGCTGCGGCTTGTGGCGGTAGAGCAGGCGCCGGGAGATGTTGTAGATGTCGTGATTGGTGAACACCACCTTGCGGTAACGATGTTCGCGATAGGGCGGAAAGATGTCGAACGCCATGCGCACCGCCTCGGCATGTCCGAAGCTCGCGTGGCCGCGCTCCAACGACCAGATGGTGTACCCGATGGCCCGACCGCGGTCCCCATCATCCGTGGGATCAAACACGGTGAACAGGTGAAACCCCATCACCTGCTCCGGCATGCTGGGAATGGACAGGATTTCAAGGATGCCACCGCCGGGCAAGGTGGCGAAGCCGTGCTCGGCCTCGTGGCGATGTTCCCGCATGTTGCTGAGATGGGCCCGGTCAAAATAGCCATTCATGTTAGGCATCTGCCACAACTCCTGCGCAAAACGGGTCAACTCGCCGCCGACCGCGCCTTCCTCCAGCGGACACATGCGGATGGCCTTCTGGCCCAGGATGTCGCGATGCAAGATCCGCTCCCGCTCGTGTTCCGCACGGAGCGTGCTTTGTCTCGCTCGGCTCGGGGTGGCAACCATGGTGCCAATCTCGTCAATGACTGCCGACAACGCAACTGGTTTTTGCCAGGTGGTTTTTCGCCAGTGCGGGTGGCGGGATTCCGGTTCTTCGCTGGGAACTCATTTGCGGCGTCGGGACCGACCTGGCAGACTGCCAGCGAGAGTGAGAACCATGGCTGAGGTCCCGGGAATCGCGTAAAGTCAGTCAACACCGCGACGCAAGATGGCACCACGCGCGATGCGAAAATTGCATGAAAGAAATGCCGCCGGTGCAGCCGTTATGGGCGGTGGATTACCGGACCCGACTCCGCCCCCGGGTGGCACAACCTGATGCTCAAAGCCATGCACGAACCCTTCCCATCTGCTTCAGCAACGGTGCCTTCGGTGCCACGCCAAGCTGACTTCACCAGCCCGCTCCAACCACTCACCGCGACACCAGCGGCGCCTGCCACGGCCACTCACTCAATTGCCAACCCTCTCCACCCGAAATCCCCGATGAACACAATTGCCACCCATCTGGCAATCCTGCTGGCCCTGGGCACCTTCGCGGCGGCCGACGTGCGCCTGCCGAATCTTTTCAGCGATCACATGGTGCTGCAGCGCGACAAGGCGCTCAAGGTTTGGGGCTGGGCCGCGCCGGGCGAGCAGGTCAAGGTCCTGCTGGCCGGCCAATCCGCTGCCACCAGCGCCGCCGCGACCGGCGAGTGGAAGGTCACGCTGCCAGCCATGCCGGCGGGTGGCCCGCACGAACTGACCGTCACCGGCAGCAATACCGTTAGAGTCACCGACATCCTGGTCGGGGAAGTCTGGATCTGCTCGGGACAGTCGAATATGGAATTCGAGTTGAAGCATGCCCTGAATGCCCAACAGGAAATCCGGAATGCCGATTATCCCAAGCTCCGCATGTTATGGGTTCCCCGCACCCCGGCGGCCCTGCCGCTCAATGATATCAAAGCCCGCTGGTTCGTGTGTTCGCCCGAGCACCCGAGCGTGGCCGAGTTCTCCGCCGTCGCCTACTTCTTCGGCCGCGAGATTCACCAGGCGCTCAAGGTGCCGGTGGGCATGATCGCCGCGTCCCAAGGCGCCACCCAGATCGAGCTGTGGACCGCGCCCGAAGGCTTGGCCGGGGTGCCCGCCTTGCAGGGGGCGCTGCCCGGCATCAACGCCGCCGCCGAGGCCGCACGCAAGAAACTCGCGGACAACCTCGACACGCTGGAAGCCGCCATTCCCCAGGCGCGGGCCGCGCTGGCGCAGGGCCGTCCGCTGCCGCCCGGCCTGGCCATGGCCAATCCGCTGCCGGCCGAGGGCGGCCCCGTGCTCTACCACGGCATGATCTATCCATTGGTCCCCTTCGCAATCCGCGGTGCCCTGTGGTATCAGGGAGAATCCAATTGCGGCGATGGCATGCGCTACCTGGACAAGATGAAGGCACTGATCGGCGGCTGGCGGCAGGTCTGGCAGCAGGGCGATCCGGCAACCGGCTCAGGACGCGACTTCCCGTTCTACTTCGTGCAAATCACTCCTAACACTTATGATGGCCGGCTGCCGTTTTTGCTGGAAGCGCAGGCCGCCGCGATGGCCATTCCCAACACCGGCATGGCCGCCTCGACGGACACCTGCAACGCCAGTGACCATTTTGGCGGCGGCCATCCGGCGAACAAGCAGGAAATCGGCAGACGCCTCGCCCTCTGGGCCCTCGCCAAAGACTACGGACAGAAAAATCTCGTCTATTGCGGACCTCAATACCAAGCCCTCAAGGCCGAAGGCAAACAACTCCGCATCAGTTTCGATTCCGTCGGTGGCGGCTTGGTGACCAAGGACAGCCAGCCCCCCGACAGCTTTGAGATTGCCGGTGCGGAGGGCAACTTCGTGACTGCGGTGGCCAGGATCGAAGGTGCCACGGTGGTGCTCAGCAGCGACAAGGTGGCCAAGCCGGTAGCCATGCGCTTTGCCTGGAAGGACTTGGCGCAGCCCAACTTGATGAACAAGGAAGGTTTGCCCGTTTCGGTGTTTCGCGCCGAGCTGGGGCCATGAGCCTGCTGCGTGCTGGCTGCGGTTGCCAGCCGCAGGCCGTGGCCGCACGCCTCCGGCCGCAGAGGCCGTGGCCGCGTGCTTCCAGCCGCAGTGCCCTTGGATCGGGAATAGTGGATCGCAGATCGCGGATTGTGGATCGTGGATGAAGAGCTTCCCCTCCCATCCACGCGCCCGCCGTGCCGCGAGACGTTGGATAGAGGTAGGGACGAGGCCTTGGCTGGCCCCGCCCCTCGCTCCGGACCGGACTGGCTTCCGCAGCCCCTGGGGTGGCAAGGGCCGGAGCAATCAGCCGCTCCAACACCTGCGGGCTTCCCCTGGGGCCGTCGGCAGTGTGCTCAGTTACTTCATGAGGCAGACCGCGCCCGCCAGCTCCTGGCTGCAACGTCTGACCGGCGTTCCAGCCGCCTATCCCGAGATTCCGCTTGCGGACATGGGATCTCCGGTCGGCTGGGAGCAATCCGCCATTTGGCAATGAAACTCCCACCCTATCCGAAACCTGTCCTGGTGGACGAACCAGATAACTATGTTGGTTTGCCGGAACCTCCGGCCTTGGGTGATTTCGCTCAGGGAATTGCTAGACGAAAAGCACCAAGCCATCCTGATCATGGCTCTCCCATCGCCTTGCCAGCTTGCACGACCCGCAGGATGTTAATAGTACCGGCTCGAACGGATTTACTCTGGCGAGATCACCCTCCAGCCAGGCGAGCCGGAAGGGGTCAACAGCCCGACCGATGTGGGCACCGGCAAGGCCAAGGAAGAAAAGATCCCGCTTTCCGAAATCATCAGAGTGCTCAACGAGCGCTTCGGCACCAACTTCACGGACGAGGACCGGTTCTTCTTCGAGCAAATCCGCGAGAGGCCACCAGCAACGAAGGCCTAGTCCTGCCGCCGGGTCAGGGCACGGTGGTTGGGGTTGAGTTTGTGGAGCGGTTGCCGGTCGGTAGCGCCGCAATGTTCAGCTTGCTCGTCTTCATCTCCGGCTTCTGGGTAAACTTGAATCTTCCGGTGAATTCATGATCCTCGCTCTCTTCTATCACAAGAACGCACTTTGCCTTGGTCTTTCGGTGCGCTGCCCCAAATTCATATGGAGCAATTCTCTCCCCTTGACGTTCACCAAATTGCGGGCCTAGGCGAACTCCGCCTCCAACCTTGTTCACAACGAAAGAGCGTTCAATGATCTTCACCAACTCTGGGTCGCTCTTCGCAAGCCTTGGCTTCACATCATCCCAGCTAATGCTGCCACCCGCAAATGCGACTTGGACGAAAAACAAGGTGGCGAGGACTAGTGTAAGGTAAGTCTTCATGTTATTGCCGGACAGAATTAGCGCTATGGGGACTGGGGGCGTCGTCCGGCCTGGGGCCGGGCGGCCCTATCCCGGAAGCCTTAGTCATGCGGACTACTTCGGCGCGATGCTGCGCAGTTCGGGATGCTCCGTGGCGGCTTCGATGGCCTTGATGGCGGCGGCGACGGCACCGGTTCGCCGATCATTAAGATCGCCGGCGGGAAACTCGCCGCGCTGGCATTGGTCGTTCAAGGTGACGATCACCTCCTTGAGCCCCGGAATGCTGTCGCGGGCGGCCGAGCCATAGGCCACGATTTCCCGCATGATTTCCCCGGTTCGGCTTTCGCTGCCGTGGCCGCCCTGGGTCTTCGCGAAGATGATCCCGGCTTCGAGGCCTTCCTGGTAATGATATTTCGTCAGGGCCTTGAACGCGCCCATGCGGATCTCGGCGCCAAACATGGTGTCCGCCGGACACAACGATTTGACCGCGACCAGGAGATCCGGTGCCAGCGCCTGCACGTCCTCAAGGGTCAGCATGGTTTCGAAGTAGCTTCTCAGCGTGGCCCGGGCCATGCCATCGGCATTGGTGGAGACGGCCCGGATCGCCGGATAGAGCAAGTTCCGATCAGCCGCCTTGAGGGATTCGGTCAGGCCGCCGGCGAACAAGGCGGAGGCCAACTGGCCATGGGTGAACTGGATGGGATCGGCCCAGGTGATCGGTTGGAGCGGTTCGGCGGTCTTGGCAAGCGCCTGGAGAATCTCGGGGATGGCGGGGGTCGCCGTGCCACCCATTTTCTTGATGGCCTGAGCCGCCTTGTAGCGCAGCCAGCGGTCCTCGGCGGTGAGCAGGCCGACCAGGACGGGCAGCGCCTGTTCGCTCTTGATCAGGCCAAGCGCCTCGCAGGCGCCCTGCGCCAGATGCACATCCTTGCCCTGCGCCATGGTGATCAGCTCGGGCACCATCCCTTTCGCCTCGGGCCGTCTGGCCAGCTCGTCCGCCGCCCACGAGCGGACGATGGGCGACCAATCGCCGAACGCCGTCACGAGTTGCGGCACGCTCATCTGCTTGCGGTCCAAATCGAAGCGGCCGGAGGCGATGGCGGCCGCCACTTGCTGCGGGGTCAGCCAGCTTGCCGGATTCGCATTTTTGCCGGTGATGCAGAGTTTCTTCAGGGGCATGGCATAGGTGAGCACATAGGTGGCGGTGGGGCTCAGTCCGTCGTAGCTACTGTTGCCGTAGTAGGTGTTGTCGGCGGTGCTGCCTGGGCCGTATTGCTCGCCGCCGTCATAGGTGAACGAGCCGTCGCAGCGCCGCACCAGATCGAGATGCCAGGAGGCCTCCTTGACGAAGGCAGCCGCCGCGGTCGGTCCGCCGACATTGGCCCCGAGGGCGCTCCATAAGTAACTGAAACCCTGGCCGGTGTGCCCGCATTCACGGCTGCGGAAGCCGGCGGTGGCCATCTTGGCGAAGAATTGGGCCTCATTGACCTTGTCGCCCTGGAGGGAGAACAACAAGGCGGTGAGGGAGTTCTTGCCGTTGTTTTCATGATAGGGCCATGGCTCGTGCTCACCGTAAGGGATGGCCCCCTTGTCCACGAAGTAACCGAAGAACCCGGAGGCCCGCTTGATGGCGGCAGCGACCTCGGGGTCATTCACCCCGCACATTTTGCCCATGACGATGGAGAGGTTGGCCGGCAGCCCCGCCATGTTCACCGGACCGTAGGGCGGGATCGAGCCGTGGAGTTTGCCATCGTCGGTTAGGCGGGAAATGCCATGGCCGAAGGTGCCATACATGCTCTGCCCCTTGGCCATCGTCAGGGTGTATTCGTTGATCGCGTGCAACACCTCCTTGTCGCCGGTGGCCAGGAAATACTCACAGAGGAAGAGGTTCCGATAGCCCCAGTCCCAGATCACCATCCCGTCCTTCAATTCCAGCTTCAGCGTGGGCGGCCCCATTTTGTGAGCGAAGTCCCGCAGCTTGGGCAGGTAGGTGGGATTGCCGGTCGCCAGCAAGGCGAGGCCATTGACCGCGCCATGCCAGCTTTCGCTCAGCGGCTCATTGTCGAGCACCTTGCAGGCATCCTCGAAGATGCGCTGGGACTTGGGGCAAGCGTAGGGCGCGGTGTCGCTGTAGGTTCCCATGACCCGCAGCTTGAGTTGCACCTCCTCGGTCTTGCCCGTCCTGCCCTGAGCGGTGTCGGAGGGCCGCCAGCGGGTCAGCGTGAGAATGCCGCTGTTGGCCTCCTTCTCGGCCTCCTGGATCGCTGCGGCGAAGCTCTTGCGGGCGTCGTCGCTGAACGGCTGGCCGGCCACCCCCAGAATCACGTCGTCCACCTGCATCACGCCATCCGCCGGCGACTTGGCCCCGACATGCGTGACCAGGATCTGGCGTGCTGGCGCCGTGGTCCGCCCCTGCAGGCGTTCCAAATCGAATTGTCTCACCGGCAAGGTGTAAATCCACCCGCGCAGCCCGGTGGAACCGAGATTGTAGGTCAGCTTGTGGTCAACCGTGGTGCCCTGGGTTAGGTCTGGCGGTGTCACTGGCGGTGCCGCGCTGAGTGGTTCTCCGGACAGGATGGTGGTGGTGGCAACCACCAGGGTTGCCAGACGACGGGGGGTGAGCATTTTCATGGACGTTGCTGTGTGATTTGACAACTTTCACAGTGGCAAACGGACATCCTGGCCGCCATCTTTCAGGGCATTTCACGTCTGCCCCGCTCGCGCCGGAATCACCTGCCATTCCCCGCTGCTCGTAGTCGAGCCGCCATCGCGGGCCGGACCAGCCGGGGCGGTCGCACCACCGCACCGCGCAGGCCGCCGCCCTCACTTGGAACCTGACCACGGGGGGGCTTGGGACACCGCTACCCCAACCGGGCCGAGGCTTCTAACACTTTCATTGATGGCGGCGTGGATGACGTGACTTTCAACGCAAGTCGGTGGTCGGCGTGATTCATGTCGAATAGAAGATAGAAGATAGAAGATAGAAGATAGAGGATAGAGGATAGAAGATAGAGGATAGAAGATAGAGGATAGAAGATAGAGGATAGAAGATGGAAGATGGAGGGTGGAAGGTGGAAGATGGAAGATGGAACGACAATCTTTCGCATCCATGGGCCCACGACAGGAATGTCGTGGCTCCTGATCCGCCTCTTCCATGCCTATTGATGGCTGACCAATCAGAACTCGCTAACAACACGAAACTCAAAGCCCCCTGATCTCATGCTGCCAACAACCGTTCTCCCATCCTTGCCTGCACGTTCCAAGGCGCGTTCAGCCACCTGCGGTTTGCTAGCAACCGGGTGCAACTTGCAACACCTGCGTGCTGCAATTGTTCGGTGGGAGTTTCAAACTCAGCGAGATGCTCAATTTTTCCTACCGCAGCTCTAACCAGGCCGGCGACACCCTCAGAAGACGACGAGGCGCGACTCGTCGCCGGCACCGGCTCGGATGGTGCCGAGCGGGCGCGGCACGATGGCAAGTCCGTGGTGGCAGAGCAGTTCCTCGACCTCGGCGCGGGCGGGAGGATCGATGGCGAGCAACAGGCCGCCACTGGTCTGCGGGTCGCTGAGAATCGCTTGGCGGATAGAGTCGGGGCAGTCGATGGCATGCCCGTAGCTGGCCCAGTTCCTGCGGGTGCCGCCGGGAGCCATGCCCTCGGCGAGATAGGTGGCGAGGTCGCCGAGTTGGGGGATGGCGGCAAAGTCGAGCGCGGCGGAGACCTTGCTGGCGCGGCACATTTCCAGCAGGTGTCCGAACAGTCCGAAGCCGGTGACGTCGGTCATGGCGTGAACGGACTCGAGGCGGGAGAGTTTCGTCCCGACCGAATTGAGGCGGGTCATTGAGGCGGCCGCCTTGCCGACATCCTCGGGGCGGAGTTGGCCATTTTTTTCGGCGGTGGCGAGGATGCCGATGCCGAGCGGCTTGGTGAGATAGAGCAGATCGCCGGGGCGGGCACCGGCGTTGGCCTTGAGATGGCAGCGGCTAACCAAACCATTGACGGCGAGGCCGAAGATCGGCTCCGGGCTATCAATGCTGTGACCACCGGCCAGCGAGATCGCGGCCTCGGCACACACCGCGCGGGCACCGCGGATCACCTCGCGGGCGACAGCGGGCGAGAGTTGGTCGATCGGCCAGCCGAGGACTGCCAGCGCCAGCACGGGGCGGCCCCCCATGGCGTAGATGTCGCTGATGGCATTGGCGGCGGCGATGCGACCGAAGTCGAAAGGGTCATCGACGATGGGCATGAAGAAATCGGTGGTGGCGAGCAACACGGTTTCGCCGTCGTCGAGCAGCCACGCGGCGGCATCGTCGCGAAGTTCGTTGCCGATGAGCAGGCGGGCATCGGGCGGGGCCGTGGCATCGGTGCCAGCCAAAATTTCGTCGAGGACATTGGGGGCGATTTTGCAGCCGCAGCCGGCGCCGGAGCTGTATTGGGTGAGGCGGATGGGCGGGGTCATGGCGCGGAGCGGGTGGATTCTATCAAAGCGGTCGCGATCAGGCGCGGTTCGAGTTGCGGGAAGGGATGGCGGGTGAGGTGGTCCGGCGGATAGAGCGTCAGACACGTCTGATAGGTGCGGTCATAGTAGGTGAGGAGGAGGCGGCAGGCGGCAGTGAAATCGCCGCTGTGGAGCGCCTCGATGGCGGCCATGGCGCGGTCGCCGCCGAGCCGTGGCCGGATTGCTTCGACACCTGCAGCGAGTTGCCCGGCCGGAAAGCCGGCGTAGCCCCGGCAGAGGTGGCTGATCCGCTCATCGAGGGGAAGCTCGACCACATGGAAACGGGCGTCATTTTTCCGATCCCAGAGGGCCTCGGGCAAGACCCGTTTGCCGATCATCCGGCTTTCGTCCTCGAGCCAGACCGGGCGTTCGGGGGCGGTGGCACGCCAGGCGAGGGCGAGGTCGTTCTCGAACTGGGCCTGGGTCGGTTGGGCGTCTTCGCCGAGTTGTCCGAAGGCGCTGCCCTTGTGCTTGGCGAGTCCCTCGAGGTCCACGACACACTCGCCGAGCGCCGCCAGTTGTTTGAGGATCTCGGTTTTGCCGCTGCCGGTTAGACCGGCGACAATGCGCACGTCACGCGGGATGCCGAACGAGTCGAGCACCCAGCGGCGGAACGATTTGTAGCCGCCCCGCAGGATGGCCACGCGGCAGCCGAAGGTGCTTTCCATCAGCCAGGCCACGCTGGCGCTGCGCATGCCGCCGCGCCAGCAGTGCAGGTGCAGCCGGGGCTCCGCCGGATCGGTTAGATCGAGCAAGCTGTTCGCGAGTTCCGCCAAGCGCGGGCCGACGCAGCGCAGGCCGATGCGCACCGCCTGGTTGCGGCCATGTTGCATATAGGCGGTACCGATTTCGGCGCGTTCCGCAGTGGAGAACAACGGCACGTTCATCGCGCCCGGGAGGTGGCCCACGGCAAATTCGTCCGGAGTGCGCACGTCGATGAGCGGCACGCCGGGCGGGCGGGCCAGGAAGTCATCGACTGTGAGTTCGTCGGGCATGGTGGTGATCGGGCTGCGGGGGCGGCCCCAGGGTGGAAACTCCGGCGGGATTTGACGAGACAAATGCCGCCAGCCAGCGACATTCGTCCTTCCGCCGCCGCGCTTGCCATCAACCCGCCCCGGACCATGTCCGCGGCGGGCATGCGCGTCAAGTTAAGGGAAATGTGATCCCTGTTACCGACAGTGACCCGCAACAGCAGTCCCTAACTGGACATCCTGAGGTCCGATCGGACCTCAGGATGTCCAGCTCGGGTGGAGATTGTGACGAGGTTGATACAGAAATTCGCGAGGAACTTGCCGGTAGAAGGCGTCAGGTCCTTAACTTGACGGGCATGCGCTGTGGGGCGGCGGGCCGTGGTTGCGACTTCCAGCCGCACAGCCCAGTGGATCGTGGCCAGAGGATCGAAGGTGACAGCCGGGCTTCATGGCCGAACGTATCGTGATTACCACAGGCGCCTGAGTTATGTCTCCTGAGTTATGTCTCCTGAGTTATGTCTCCTGAGTTATGTCTCCTGAGTTATGTCTCCTGAGTTATGTCTCCTGAGTTATGTCTCCTGAGTTATGTCTCCTGAGTTATGTCTTTCCCCATGTGAAAATCATTCTGCAAACTCATCTGCGGTTCACCCCTAACCCACACCGTGAGCACCACTGCTTCGCAACGTAAGGCGACGCGTCGTGATCAATCACGACCCGCCGCCGGGATTTCGCCTGGTCTCCGCAGGCTGGACATCCGCCCGGTTTCCCGCATGCTCGGCCTCCCTCCAATCACCGTCATGTCCGCCTTCCTAGTCATCCCCCGCGCCGACCACGATCAACTCGTCATCCATGCCTATCAAGCCCGCGGCTTCACGGCCACTGAAGCTGCTGAAGGCGCGAAACTCGCCGCCGAGGCCGCCCGTCACGGCATCCGCACTCACCACGCGCTCAAGGCCCTGCACCTCGACGACCTGTTCGGCTCCGCCGTTGGCGGCTGCGTCCCCGGCGCGGAAATCGAGATCCTGCCATCCCGCTTCGCCGCCTCCGAACGCTGGAATGCCAACAGAAAACTCGGCCAGTCCGTGGCGTACCGTGCCATCGACCGCGCCATCGAACTCGCCGACCAATTCGGCATCGCCCAAATCGCCGTCGATAATGCCTTCCACTATCTGTGGGGCGGCGGCTACGTCATGGAAGCTGCGGAGCGCGGCTATTTCGCCTACACCAACTGCACCTCCGCCCTGGCAGAAGTCGTGCCGTTCGGCGGGAAATTCCCCACCCTCGGCACCAACCCGCACTCCTGGGGCATCCCGCGTGCGCAGACTGGCGATTTCCCCATCGTCATCGACTGGGCCACCTCCACCGTCGCCATGGGACGGGTCCAGGCGCTCAAGCGCGAAGGCAAATCCCTGCCGCCGGGAGCCGCCGTCGATGCCCATGGCCAGCCCACCACCGATCCCGCTCTCGTTGCCTCGCTGCTGCCCTTCGGTGGCCACAAGGGCTACGGCCTGTCACTGCTCAATGAGATTTTTGGCGGCCTCATCGGTGGCTCGCTGCCCACCCTGCGCGGACGCCAACTCGCCATTCCCGGTGAGAAAAACACCCCGGTCTTCTACTTCCAGGTCATCCATCCCGAGGCCCTGTCCGGTGGCAATTTCGCATGCTCTCGCAACCAATCCGACAACCTCGCCGCCGTCATCGCCGACATCCTCGGCCACGGCAACGCGGCCGCGATGCTGCCCGGCCAACTTGAAGCCGCCGCCCGCCAGCGCTCCGATGCTGCCGGCGGCCTGCTCTTCACCGCCCCGGAAATCGCCGAGTTCAATGACCTCGCCGCCGACCTCGGCCTCCCGGCATGGGACCCGGCCACCCTTGCCAAGGTTCCGCTTGAATGACATGCTTGGCACCGTCCGGCGCCTGTGCGGTCAATCCTCTGCTCGTTCCTCGCTGGTGTTTTCAAGTCTGTCTTCAAGTCTTGCGGCGTGCCTCTCATCTGCTACCATGCTGCCCTCGTTACCCCATAACTTCATGCGCATCCTCCTGACCACCTGCAGCTATCAAGATACCCCCGGCCCGCATCATGCCTTGATGGCAGCGCAGGGCTGGGACCTAGTCCGCGAGCGCGGCCCGCTCGGCGAAGCCCGCATGCTCGAACTCGCTGCCAACGACTTCGACGCCTTTCTCTGCGGCGACGACGCCATCACCCGCGCGGTTCTTGAAAAATCCCTGCCGCGCCTGAAAGTCATTTCCAAATACGGCATCGGCCTGGACAAGATCGACCTCCCCGCCACCCGGGAGTTCAACATCCCCGTGCTCTTCACCCCCGGTGTCAATCACACCACGGTCGCCGAGCACACCTTCGGACTGTTGTTAGGTCTGACCAAACACATCGTTACCACCGCCGCCGCCGCCCGCCAGGGCGAGTGGCTGCGCCTCACCGGTCACGAAATCCTGGGCAAGACCATTGGCATCATCGGCTTGGGGCGCGTCGGCAAGGAAGTAGCCATCCGCGCCCGCGCCTTCGGCATGGACGTCATCGGCTACGACCCCATCTGGGACGAGGCGTTTGCCGCCGCCCACCAAGTGACCCGCGGTGGCAGCATGGACGAAGTCCTCGTCCGTGCGGATGTCGTCTCGCTGCACTGCAACCTTGCGGCTGAAACCCGCGGCATGATCCACCGTGAGAAAATCGCCAGCATGAGGGACGGCGTCATCATCATCAATTGCGCCCGCGGCGAGATTGTGGAAACCGCCGACGTGGTGGCGGCGCTGCACAGCGGGAAAATCGGCGGCTATGGTGCCGATGTGCTCGATTGCGAACCGCCGCCCGCCGCGCATCCCCTGCTCTCCTCGCCCAACTGCGTCATCACCCCGCATATCGGTTCCCGCACCTACGAGAGCGTTCCCCGGCAAGCCATGAAGTCGCTGACCAACCTCATCAACGCCCTCAGCGGCACCGGCGAGACCAACTGCGCCAACGGCGTGATCTGACCCCGTGGCGCGGGCATGCCCGCCGCCGGGTTGCGCGTGATTCACAGTTCCTGATCCCGGGGGAAAATGAGTTGGCACTGGTTGGCGTTTCAGACGCATTCGTGAATCATCCGCGCATGGGTTTGCGGGTGGCAGCAGTGCCGCTGCGGAGTCATGTCTTGCTTTTACTTGATCATTGAAGGTTGGAAGTTGAATGTTGAAATCTTCGGAATAGGGAATGGTGTACCTGCAGCTCTCCCGGTTTAGCCACAGCGGAGTTGCTAAGTCCCGGCGCTCGCTGCGACCCAAACATCTTCCGGGTCGTCACCAGGATTCGGCGTTCCCGTTCTCAGCATCAGAACCCGGTGGGCGGGTGTGGCACCGGGAGTAACGTGGGCGCGATAGGGAGCCACCACATTCTTGTGGTGGTAGCGGAAGGGCGGCCCATGAGTGCGTGCCGAAGGCTCTGTTCATGGACGTTCCTTCC
>JAPLUI010000476.1 GCA_026397725.1 Verrucomicrobiota bacterium
ACCAGTCGGTTAATCCACCGCCTGTGTACTCGCGGGCTGCTACTGCCGCGCAAGTAGCCGCAACATTTCCAGTCTGATTGGCGATAGCCACCGAGTTGGCATAACCGGTTCCGATTGCGGTACCGGTTGCGCCACCTGGAACCGTAGTTGTCGCATTGCCACCCGTCGCATACTGTCTGTTCGTTGTTTCACTTCCCCAGTTAGACGGCGCAGCCTCAAGGTAAATGTTTGCATCCACGTAGAATACGATGCCGCCACCCGGACCTGTGTCGCCAACTGTGGGTGCCTGCGCGTGCGCGGCCGGCGCGAGCAGCGCCGCGAGCAGCGCCGCGAGCATGACTAAGATTGGTAAGATCCGGCCTGAAGCCGCACCCCGAGCCCCGCTCCGCCGCTCCGCCAGCCCTCCCAAGCTCCAAAACGGCGGCTTGACGCTGACGCGGGAGAGCCTTTCCCTGGAAAATTGTAGCCTATCCAACGGACCTGTCAGTAATTGGTTGTTTTTCATAGTGTTTTTCATAGCATTCTGCTTTTAATTTTGTTGTTTCCGAATCGACCACGCTGCGGGTCGCTGAGCCACCGGCACGGCCGCGAAATCGCCCATCAAGGACGAGATAAAGCCCTTGATCCGCGTCTGATTGCGGACGAAAAGCTCCAACACCTGTTGTTCGCTGTCGCCAGTCACAAGTGACATTTCAGCACGAAAGCGGGTGTCAGGCTACGATTATTGACTCAAATTTCGACATGATTGTCTCAAAAAGCGGCGTTCGAGAATTGGAATTTGCAAGGGGATTTGTAAGGTTGGCGGCAAAACGGTAGACCCGTGAAATGGACGGTGGACGGCTGTTGGTTCAGCCCAGGCCTGCGATTTTCCAGCCATCCCGATACGAGCGGCGCAACAGGGAATCGGCGGGCGGGGAGTTGGTGATTTTCATGGCCTGCGAGTCCCATTCCAGCATGACGCCGGGCGTGCGCACGGCGACGGTTCCCAGAATCACGGCTTCGGACATCGGGCCTGCGATGTCGAACGAGGATTCGCAGGGCGTGTTGTCCAGGATGCTGTTGAGGAAGCTGTGGTAGTGGTTTTCCCCCTTGACCTGCGGTCGCGGCCGGGCGGCGAATTTCTCTCTTGGCAGCAGTTGCGGTCCGCTGGTGTGCGGCAGCAACAACGCGCCGTTTTCGCCGATGAAGAGAGCGGCTTCCTCGGGGAAACGCTCGCCCGGATAGAGCTTGCGAAATTCCTCCGGAATGTAGAAATCCGGTTCCACGCCATCGAACCACTCCACCGTCAAAGGTTGGCCGCCGAGGGTGAACTCATTGCCGGGTAGAACCCAGGTGATGTGGTTGGCCCGCGGCCACAGTTGCGCCCGGATTTCCGGTGAATCCAACCAACCTTGGTTCACCCGGGCCTGGATGCTGACGGGAGCCTTCAGGCCGAGACCCTTCCATGGCACGCTCATGATGTGGCATCCGATGTCACCACTCCAGCCGGTGCCGAAGTCCAGCCATGTGCGCCATTTGGCGGGATGATAGACCTCCGGCGCATACGGCCGTGCGGGTGCCGTCCCCAACCACAGATCCCAATCCAGGCCGGCCGGCACCGGGGCCTGCGCCGGCTTCGGTTGTTCCAGCCGGTAGGCCATCCCGGATGCCCGGTTCGAGCAAAGGTAGATGTGCTTGATTTTCCCGATCACTCCGGCCTTCAGATACTCGACCGCCATGCGGTCGCCAGTGCCGGAGGCATGCTGATTGCCCAACTGGGTCTTCAGCTTTTTTTCCGCCGCGAGATGGGTCAGGGCCCTCACCTCCGTCACATCGTGGCACATCGGCTTCTGGCAATACACATGTTTCCCCGCCTTCATTGCGGAATCACAGATCGAGGCGTGCATGTGGTCGGGCACCGTGGCATTAAGCGAATCGATCTTGCCGCCTTCCTTCGCCAACATTTCCCGCCAGTCGCGGTAGGTCCTGGCGTTGGGCACCTCCTTGAGCGCCCGCGCCAGATTGGCGGCGTCCACATCGCAAATCGCCACGATGTCGGTTCTGGCATGCCCCCGATGCAGGCGTGTTGGACCCGCCCGTTGAGATTGGCGGCACGCAGGAGGTTCGGGGCGGCGAAAACCCCGGCCATCGGGGCGAGGTGACCTAGAAAGCGACGACGGCTGATGTGGTTCATGGTGGTTGTGTGTTAGACTCCAAGGAGGTGGCGGATGAGATGAAGTTCGAGAGCCTCGTAGTCGCGGGCATCACGGAATTGGGCGACCAACGATTGGTCGAGAGAGCGGTATTTAGCGACGAGGTGCAGGAAAATCTCCCGGCTGTTGGCCAGGTGCGCGGTGACGGGTGCGCCGGCTTGCGTGCGCATCGCCTTGACGTCGAGCCCGACGCACTCGCCCCGGCTGCCATAGCGGGCCTCCTCAAGGACCCTGACTTGATTAAAGGCGGCCCGCAGATTTGCCGATCCGAAGTTCTTGTCCTGATCGTATTTCAGGCCGTTCTGGTCGTTAAGATGCACGCTGGCGAGCTTGTCATGGGCGAGGGCGAAGGCCATTTCGTCGCTGGGGTCGAGGCCGGCGAGCACGGCGTGCGCGGTTTCGATGAGGCCTTTCACCCGCGACGGATCCTGCGAGGCGTAGGCGAGGGTGAGAGCGTGGCCGATGGTCGGCACAAAGGCCTGGTCGGTCGGTTCGTTGGGCTTCGGCTCGATCCAGATTTCGATCTCCCTGTCGTAGTCGAGCATGGCGTTCAGGGTTTCAAGAAGCCTCTGATAGGCCAGGCGCGCGTCCTTGGCCTCGCGGATGTAGGAACCCTCGCGGGCCAACCACAGGACGATTGCTTTGCTGTCGATGGCACGGGCGATGTCGATGCACTTCTTGGTGCGGTCCCATGCGTAGCTCCGGTCTGCGGCGCTGTTGGAAGTGTAGCCGCCATCGACGGTCCGGGGATCAAACCACAAGCGCGGCGCGACAAACTCCGGGGTGAGACCCTGATTGGCCAGGATTGCCTTCACCACCGCGGCCTGTTTGAGCATCTGGTCAGGGCTGAGTTCATCCATGCCGGGAACGACATCGTCATCATGGAATTGCACGCCCTCGAATCCGAGTGGACGGTAGAGGGCGTATTTTTCCTCATGTGGAAATACCGGCCGCACCTCCGGGCCGAAAGGGTCACCGCCCTCGCTGATATTCCATGGACCGAAGGAGAAACGGTATTCAACTGGTGTGCGCGCGTCGTTGGGCATGCCGGATTCCATCAGGAAATCGGTTGCAAAACAAGACACGAAATCTCAAAACCCGACATGATCGTCTCAATCTCTTGCCAAGGCGCGCGGTCGATCAACAGACGCTCCCATAGCTCTGCCCGGCTAACAGCGCTTCGCGCATCACCACGGCCGGATGCACGGCCGTGCGGCCGGTGCCATCGTGGATCTGATGGCGGCAACTGGTGCCCGGCGCGGCGAGGATGGCATCCTCGGGCAAGCTCCGCACGGCAGGAAAGAGGACGAGTTCGCCGACCTTCATCGAGACATCATAATGTTCCTTTTCGTAACCGAAGGAACCGGCCATGCCGCAGCAACCGGATGGGATCACCGTGACCTGATAGTTTTCCGGCAATGACAACATCCGCACGGTGGGCTCCACCGAGGCGAGCGCCTTCTGGTGGCAGTGGCCGTGGAGATGCACGGCGCGCTGCTCGTTCGTAAAGAGTGAGGCGTCGATGCGCCCGGCATCCGCCTCGCGGGCGATGAACTCGTCGAGCATCAGGCAGTGCGGTGCCAGCTTGCGGGCAGCCTCGCGCAACGACGGCTCCACCAGCGCCGGATATTCGTCGCGGAAGCCGAGGATGGCCGAGGGTTCGATCCCGATGAGGGGTTCGTCCGCAGAGATCAAAGGTGCAAGCAGGCGGACGTTTTCCTCCGCAAAAGGTTTTGCCCTGCGCACCAGTCCTTTCGATAGCGAGGCACGGCCGCTTTCGACGTGGATCGGAATGTTGACTTCGTATCCTAACAACTCCAGCAGTTCGATGGTGGCGATGCCCGCATCGAGGTCGTTGTAGTCGGTGAATTCGTCGCAAAACAAGTGGACGCGGCCATGTCTGGCACGCAGCGGTTGGAGCGGCGTGCGTCCGGCAAACCAGCGGTGGAGCGGGGTGCGGTTGAGCCGCGGCATGGTGCGCTCCGGGTGGAAACCGAGCAGCAGGTTGGAAATCCGGCGCAGCGCCGGTGTCTGCTGCACGGCGTTGTAAAGCCACGGCGCGAGCGCGGCGAGCCGCGCGCTGCCGGCAAAGCGCGAGACGATCCATGAACGGAAGGGCACGCCGTGGGAGTCGTGGTAATGTTGGAGGAACTCGGCCTTGAGTTTCGCGATGTCCACGCTCGACGGGCACTCGGATCTGCAGGCCTTGCAGGACAGGCAGAGATCCATCACTTCCTTGATCTCGTCGCTGTCGAAGGGACGGCTTTTATCCCGCGGATCGTTGAGAATTTGCCGCAGGATGTTGGCGCGGGCGCGGGTCGTGTGTTTTTCCTCACGGGTGGCCATGTAGCTGGGGCACATGGTGCCGCCGGCCAGCGGGCCCTTGCGGCAGTCGCCCGAGCCGTTGCACTTCTCGGCCGCGCGCACCACGCCGAGAGCATCGCTGAAATCGAAGTGGGTTTCGTACTCCGGCATGGCATGACCGGGGGTATGCCGCAGCGAGGAATCCATCGGCGGGGTGTCCACGATCTTGCCGGGATTGAACAGATTGTCAGGATCGAACAAGGACTTCACCTCGCGCATGAGTTGATAGCAGGTTTCGCCGACCATCAGCGGAATGAACTCGCCGCGCAGACGGCCGTCACCGTGCTCGCCGCTGAGCGAGCCGCGGTATTTCTTCACCAGATGGGCGATGTCGGTGGCCACATCGCGGAACATTTTGAGCCCATCCGGCGTCTTGAGATCAAACAGGGGGCGGGTGTGCAGCTCGCCGGATCCGGCATGAGCGTAATACACACAGTCGATCCCGTACTTGGTGCGCAGTATTTCGTCGAACTCCGCGATGTAGGCCGGCAGGTCGCGCACATCGACGGCGGTATCCTCGACATTCTCGCGCGGTTTGGCATCGCCAGGCACATTGCTCATCAGTCCCTGTCCGGCGCGGCGCAGTTCCCAG
This sequence comes from Verrucomicrobiota bacterium, assembly GCA_026397725.1. GTDB lineage: Bacteria > Verrucomicrobiota > Verrucomicrobiia > Verrucomicrobiales > Akkermansiaceae > Luteolibacter. Next base: position 5,149 of record JAPLUI010000476.1, read on the forward strand.
ACCTTGTTGCCATCGTTTCCCCACAACACCGGATAGGCATATCCATAACCCGCAGCCTGCCATCCGGCGATGAGTGCATGGACCTCCGCTGCCGCCTCCTCGCGCGTGTCGCGGCGGATTTCCACCACCAGCACCGCGCCTGGATCGCCGACCACGAAGTCGCGGTTGCGCTGCTGGGCGAGGTTCGATTTCGTGCATTCGAGGATGTGGCGGTCGATCAGTTCGCAGGCGCTCGGGCCGTGCGGCAGGGCGAGCAGGTTGGCGTGCAGCGATTGGTTGACCGACTCGAAGTGGCCGCAAACGAGTGCCGCGTGCGGCGGTGGCAGCGGCGAGCAGTCGAGTTCGATCTCGGTGATGAAGAACAAGGTGCCTTCCGAACCGGCGATCAGTTTGCAGAGGTCGAACGGATGGTTCGATGCAGGGTCAAGGGGCTCCGCATCCATCAGCAAGTCGAGCGCATAGCCGGTGTTGCGGCGCGGGATCGAGGCCTTGGGGAAGTTCGCGGTGATCGCGCGGCGGTTCTCAGGGTCTCCGAGCAAGCCTCGCAGTTTCTGATAGATGCGGGTTTCAAGGCTGTCGGGAGCCGCACACTTTGCCGCGAGCTTATCGCGGGTGAGCGGGCCGAAGGTGGCCTCCGATCCGTCTGATAGAAATCCCTTCACGGAGACGAGATGTTCGCGGACGCTGCCATAGACCACCGAGTTCGAGCCGCAGGAGTTGTTGCCGACCATGCCGCCGATCATCGCGCGGCTGGCGGTGGAGGTTTCCGGGCCGAAGAGCAGTCCGTGGGGGGCGAGGAAATGATTCAGCTCGTTGCGCACCACGCCCGGTTGCACGCGGACGCGGCGCCGGGCGGCATCCAAGGAAAGGATGCGGGTGAAGTGTTTTGAAACGTCCACCACCAGCCCGTTGCCGACGCACTGCCCGGCGAGCGAGGTGCCGGCCGTGCGCGGGATCAGGCCGAGCTGGTTGCGTTTCGCGAAGCGGATGATCTCGCGGATGTCGGCATCGTCCTTGGGCAACACGACCCCTGCGGGCATTTCCTGATACTCCGAGGCATCGGTGGCGTAGAGCCGGCGCAGGGTGGTGCCGGTATGGAGTTCGCCGGAAATGCGCGAGGCGAGTTGGGCGAAGGGGATGGCGCTCATGGGAATCAGTCGATGGTTCCCGCCTTCCATTGGGTGAGGAAGTCCGCCAGTTCCGCGTGGCTGGCGCTGCGGGCGTGGCGGACGAAAAACCCGGCGGCGGCGCAACCGAGTGCGAGCGAGTCCGCGTCATCCATGCCGAGTGCCAGGCCCAGACAGAAACCGGCATTGAAGCGGTCACCCGCGCCGGTGCTCTTCTTCGGATGCGGGCAGAAGGGTCCCGGTTGCGCGAAGCCTGCGTCCGCCGACGAGCTGACGGCAAAGGCGATGCGGTGCACGACCACCCGGCTGACTCCTAACAATTCCCGCAACGCCTGCGCCTGTTGCAATGCGTCCTGTGCATCGGCATCGGCCGGTGCGGCGGGCAGGTCGTGCAGACGGCAGAGGATGTTCGCCTCGTTGCCGTTGAGTCCCAGGGTGAGCGGTCCGCTTGCTTCGAACCCGCGCAGGGTGGCGGCCATCTCGCGGATGTTCGCAGCGGAGCGGCTTGACGGATCCACCAGGTCGATGAAGAAATGCGGACGGTTTGAAAGTCCGGAGAAAACCTCGTCCTGCAACATCCGCCAGACCGCGGTCATGTGCGGATAGAGCGTCCAGTCGGTGATCGCGATGACCTGGGCGGCGGCGCAGGCTTCGGCGAAGGTTCCGTTGGTTAGATAACCGCGCACCGCCTGCGGCGTGAAATTGGCGAGTTGTTTCACCGCGCTGAACATCAGCTTGCCATCGTTGAATTCGAAGGCCAGCGTGCGGCCGGGTTCGCGCCCCCATGAGTGGAAACCCCGGCATTTTCCCGCGATTTCGCCGAAGGCCGGATGGACCGGTTCGCCGAGCGTGGCGAAACAATCGACCGCGACTCCAAGGCTGGCAATGCCGTCGGCGAGATTGACGGCGCAGCCACCGGGATGCACGGCGTTGACCACGATCTCGCGCAGGCTGCTGTGGCCTGCCGCGGCACCGACCAAAGCCCCGAACGAGCCGATGTCCGGCACCGCCGTGAATTCATCGAGCGAGTGACGCTCGCCGACCAGTGTGATCATTTCATCGATGAATCCGTCAAAGCCGGTGACCACACGGCAGTTGGCGGGATTCGCGGCGGCCAGGGTGGAGGCGATTTTTTTGAGATCGGCTGCGGATTGCATGTCAGCGGTAGCTCATTTTGTTAGAGGTGAGCTGCATGTCCTGTTGCAGATGGCGCTGCGGCTTGATGCCGGTTTTCCGCAGCACATTGTGATAGGCCTTCACCGCATCGGTCGGGGTGATCTGGCCATCCACCACGCGGCGGAGGAATTCGATGAAGGCCAGCGGGCTTTCCGATAGATTGATCTTGCGGCCGAAAAGGGCCACCCGCGCGCCGTGCTTTTGGGCGTCGTGAATCAACTGGAACGCATCGAGCGTGGTGCCTGCGCTGCCGCCGAGAATACCGACGATCATGCGGGGGTCGTAGGATGCCAGTTCTTCTAACGGCCCCGGGCCGTTGTAGGGGATCTTGAGAAACACCGGCCTGCCCGCCTCGGTGACCCCGGCGAGCGTGCGCACGATGTGATCGTTGAGGAAACCCGCCACCTTTTTGTCGGGGATGCCGGGATTGACATTCGGGTTGAAGACCTCGAGGAAATGGCGGAAGCCCTTGCGTTCCGCCTCGATGCGGAAGTCCTGATAGTCGGTGAGCGCCTTGTAGTCCCAGTCGATGTGGTTGGTGAAGGTGATCGAATACAGGCCGAGATCGGCGCCGATGAAGGGTGCGCTGTGGTTCTCGGTGAGCCGGCCGTATTTGATGTGGTCGAGCGTGGCGCTGCGGAACGAGCGCGACGGATGTTCGGTCGGGTATTTTCCGCCGCGCACCGCCCAGACGTCGGAAGTGTCGTTCGCCCGTGCCGCCGGGGTGATGGCGGAGTTTTTGAAGAGCCCCTCCTTGATGCCGAGCTGCTCGAGGTTCGACGCGGAAAGCAGCACGATGTCCACGATGTCCTGGGCGATGACCTCGCGGATCTGCTTGCGGTAGTCGCCGAGGGTTTTCCAGCAACCTTCGGATTCGTTGTAGCCGTGGCGGCACGATCCGTTCTGTGGGCCGGGCGCGGTGATGCCGAAGGCCATGTCGCCATCCTTGGCGTCGGCAATAATGAAATCGACGGTCGCAGTGGAACAGGCGAGGATGTTTGCCAATTTCTGGTCGAGGCGTTTCATGGAGAGCAACGGTAGCGGAAAAGTCTGGGGATGGCGAGCACGGTATGCGGCATGCGGATGCGCCGACGACGCCTGTTTGCGTCGCGCGCGCGGATTGATCTCAACACGGAAAGCGGAGTCGCGCTACATTCAAACTCTCAAAATCCGACATGATTGTCTCAACCTCTTGCCAAATTGCGCGTTTGCCAGTAGAATCAAATGGTAATGCAGATGCATCGAGAGACCATCAAATTGCCACCAGGGCATTCGTTTCGGCTGATCCACTGGTCGGAATCGGTCAGTGCGGTTCATAGCCAGTTGGCGGATGGCGGGGAGGAAGTTCTGGAAGGTGAGGGCAGTCACTGGCACTATCATCCGGAAATGGAGCTGACGCTGTTCACGAAAGGTTGGGGCAACCGCTTCGTGGGCGACCATATCGGCGGATTCGAAGCAGGCGACCTGGTGCTCTTGGGTGGCATGTTGCCCCACTATTGGCACGCCAGCGGAGAGACTGCGGGGCTTTGCCTCCAGTGGCATTTCCCCGAGGAACATCCGCTGTGGAACCTGCCGGAATGCAAGGTTTTGGCCGGATTGTTCAAGCGTGCGACACGCGGCTTGCGACTGAAAGGGGCCGTCCGCGACATGGCGGCGGAGACCATGGAGGGTTTGTCGCATACGAACGGACTGTTCCGGCTGGGGAGATTGCTGGAATTGCTGGCCGAACTCGCCGGAGCGCCACCTGACGATGCCGAGGCCTTGGCCAGCCATTCCTTCACATCGCCTGGCCACACCAACTACCAGGATTCACTGAGCCGGGCACTGCGGCATTTGGTCGCCTGCTTCCGCGACGAAGTCCAACTCGACGAAGTCTTGAAAATCGCCCGCATGAGCCGACCCACCTTTGCCCGGCAGTTCAAACGGCACACGGGTCGCAGTTTGAGCGACTTTCTGACCGAACTCCGCCTGCAGGCAGCCTGCCGGGATTTGCTGGGCACCTCCAAGACCGTGACCGAGATCGCCCTCGACTGCGGGTTCTCCCATATGTCGTTTTTCAACCGTTCGTTCCGCCGCAACCATGGCTGTAGCCCCTCGGCATACCGGAGGCGGCAAGCGCAAGTGGCGGCGGATTGAGCGCCCGAATCAAACTCTCTGAAGATGAGCGCCATGAACTCGAAGTGATCCGCGACCGAAAGCGCGCCCAAGCCACCCAGCGGACCGCCATTTCCCGGGCACTTCAACCGCCCTCCACCACCGCCGGCAACTGCCGCGCCCGGCTGACGGCCATGAACCATGAGTAGTGGTCATAATCGCTGGAGATCAGCACCACGGTGTAGGGCCTAACGGATTCCACCAACCATTGCCGGTATTGCTAGCCCGCAAGGCGCATCCCCATGCGTTCGGGGGTGGTGCCGTGCTTGGGCGAGTTGGCCACCAGCGTGTGGTTGAGGTCTAGCAAGATGATCATAGGGGAGTCTGACGCTGCCGGGAGGCTGAGTCCATGGCGCATTACACGAGATCAAGCACGGGGGCATTGGGGTCATCGGTTATCGCCCGCGAGGATGGTGTCAACAACGTGGCTGACCTGGGCGAGCAGCGGCAGGATCACTCGCCACGCGTCCGGCGGGCACCAACCGAGGGCGAACCATTCCCGGTTGCCGCACACATCGCGCCATTGCACGGTGACGGGGGTCTCCCGTCTCATTCCTTGTTCGCGGAAGCGGAACACGGCGCGGGAAAGCCGACCACGGCGGTCGAAGCAGAGTTGTTGGAGCCGCGCTTTCGTGCCAGTCCCTCCGCATCAAGCCAGGTTTCCAGATCGGCCAGCGCGGCCCGAACACATCCGCCGGACCCGACCGCGATCCGCAACGATGTCGCTTCATCCACCGGCCAGCGGTGGCGCAGCATCACGGCGATTTCCCCGGTCGATGGCGCGGTGATTTTGATCGACTGGAAGCGCGTCTGGAACCGCTCGGTCAGCAGGTCGAGCTGTAGGTTGCTCGTGCCGATCACCGCCCGGCCGGGCGGCAATCTATCAAGATAGTGGATGATGTTCTCCCCGGTGCGGGACGCCAGGTCGCCGGAATAGAGCAGCGGCGCGCCCATCAGCCAACTGCAGACCTGCCGGTCCTGCACCTCGGGCGTCAGGCTGTTCGGCATGAGCAAGCCCGGTAGTTGGATGATCCGGCATGGGCTGCGTTCGCTCGTCTGCACTTGGTCGTGGATGGTCGGGAATGGGCGCTTTCGCTTTGGCGGGCAGGGGATGTAGTCACCCCTGCATGCGCACGTCGCGCTGCGCGGGCGTTTCGTCGGCATAGGGATCGGGGCTGGCTGGTTCCGCGGCGCGGCCGTTCAAGGTTGCAACTCCCAGAGCGAGAAAGGTGAGAAGAATGCATAGTGTATTTTGTTTCATTGGGTCCTATTCCCGCTTCACCGGTTAGGCCGAATCTGAAACTGCATCGCAAACAGGTCCGCGTTGTCCAGCACGAACCGGAGTTGTACCGGCGTGCCGGCCAGCGCGGACACGTCGCTGCCCAACTTCCACGCCGCCACGCCGTCAATCTCGTCGCCGGTCAGTGGCACGGCGTCGGCCAAGGCGTACCCGGTGACGCGCGCCCCGTCGGCGTGGCGAATCTCGACGCGCAGCTTTCCGTTAGTGCGGGCCGCATAGTTCAACGTCAACCGGTCACCCGCGAAGGCA
>JAPLUI010000117.1 GCA_026397725.1 Verrucomicrobiota bacterium
GGCGGTGATCCGTCTGGCACGCTCGTCTAAATGCGGCCAAATCGCTTGAAACTTTTGCATAAGGGCATCGTTTTCTTTCACGGGAAAACACTTAAGAGTTCTTAATCACTTTGTCAAGGTTATTTATTTACACCGCCTAAAGCATCTGTTGCGATTTTTTGCAACGGGGCCTCAACAGGTGGATTGACCACGCGCCCGATGCGCGACAAATCAAGAAGCTCTTCAAGCAGAGCATTCATTTTATCTGCCGCCGTATGGATAAGGCCCAAATCCCGAGCCACATTTTTCGTGTCTGCCTTTGCCATATCCTGCTCCAGATACCCGAGAAAAGTCTTAATCGTCACCAGCGGGCTTCTCAAGTCGTGGGAGACCGAATAATTAAAACGGGTAAGCTCATCGTGTTTTTCCTGCAAGGCTGCCTCTGCCTGCTTGCGCTCGGTAATGTCAATAAAACTAATCACTATTTCGGTTGTTTCGCCCGAGTTATCCAGCACCGGAAAACCATTGACTGTTACCCATACAATGTCGTTTTTGCCGGGTTGGCGTATGCCAAGCACGTGATTTTTAATTGGTTGCTTGCCACTTACAATTCGGTTTACGGGATATTCATCAAGTGGCAGTGGTGTATTAGCTTCAGATACAAATTTCCATGCCGGATCAATAGCTGCTTTGCCTTTCATCTGATCGATGCTTATACCCAGCAATTCTGATGCTCTGTTATTACTCATGAAAATAGAAGTATCGGGTGAATGAACAACAATTCCGGTTTCAAGATTCACAAGCAAATTCCGATAGCGTTCTTCGCTTATCCGCAGCGCGTTCTCCGCCTGCTTGCGCTCTGCCAGTTCCTGCTCAAGCTCCCGTGTGCGTTCGGCGACCAGCGCCTCCAGTTGTTCTATCTCCAGCCGTTTATACTGATTTGCCGCCTTTATCTTGGCCATGGCCCGGACCTGGGCGATCAGCTCGGCCTCGTCGAAAGGCTTGGAAAGAAACCCCTCGGCCCCTGCGTCAAGCGCCCTGATGCGGCTTTCCTGGTCGGTTTTGAGGGCGGTTAGAAAGATCACCGGAATTGACTGCAGGCGCTCGTCTTGCTTTAGCTTGCGGCAGACTGCATACCCGTCCATGCCGGGCATCACGATGTCCAGCAGGATCACGTCCGGGTCTTCGGCCATGGCCAGCTCCAACCCCCGGGCACCATTCATGGCAGTCAGCAGCGCTGCTCCCGGCAGTCTGTCGGTTACAACCGCTTTCAGCGACGTCAGGTTGTCCCTGTTGTCATCAATGGCCAGCAGCTTCAGTTTGTTGGCTTCCATGGACTATCCTTTATGTCAATCAAGTTTCTCTTGAATCGTCTTTTGCAACAGTTCCTCATCAACGGGCTTGGTGAGGTAGCCGTCGAAACCGCAAGCCAGAATCGTTTCCTGATCGCCTTTCATGGCGCTGGCGGTAACAGCCACAACCGGTATATGCCGCAGGGCTTCGTCTTTGCGGATCTCATGGAGGGCTTCAATGCCATTCATGACGGGAAGCGCAATGTCCATGAGGATAAGGTCGGGCAGATGCGTCCGGGCCTGTTCGACGCCGACCCGGCCATCCACGGCTTCAAGCAGCCCATAGGTGTCCTGCAGCAGCGCCCGCATGGTTTTCATGCTGTCGGGATTATCTTCCACCACCAGAATGACGGGCTTGCCGGAGCGCTGCCTGCGGGTCCGCGGCTGCGCAGCGGGTGCAGGCTTTTCAGGCGGCAGGGCAAACATGCTCTCTACTGCGGTCAAAAGTTCGGTCCTGCTCACATTGCCTTTTTGAATCAGCTGATGAATGCCATTGTTCTTGAGGAAGCTCAGCTCGTCGCGGGTCACATGCTTCGCCGTCAGAATCAGCACCGGCAGGTGTGCGCACTTTTCAGTTCCGCGGATTGTTTTGAGAACTTCAAAGCCATCCATTTCCGGCATCATAAGGTCGAGAATAGCCACATCGGGCAGCCACAGTTCGAGGTGTGCAAGGGCTTCTTTGCCGTTGCGCGCAACAAGCAGCCGATAGCCATGCGCGGTGAGAATATCGGACATCTGGATTATTGCGGGCTCGCTGTCTTCGACCAGCAGGATGCACGGGTTCTGGCCCGCTGTGGCACTCTGCCGGGCTGTTGCCGTGCCGGAACTGTCAGTAGGCAGGGTGGCCGCATCAGCGTGAGCGGCGGGCAGGGAAAGGGTAAGCGGCAGCCTGAGGGTAAAAGTCGAGCCCTGGCCGGGCATGCTTTCAACCGTGATGCCCCCATGCACTAGGGCGGCATATTTTTTTGCAATGGCCAGCCCAAGACCGGTTCCGCCGTATTCTCGTGAAACGCTGTCGTCGGCCTGACGGAATTCCTCGAAGATGTGCGAAATCTTGTCAGGGGCGATGCCGATGCCGGTGTCGGTAACAGCTATGTGCAGCATATCGCCTGCCAGCCGGGCGGAAATATCAACCGAGCCGGTCTCGGTAAACTTCACCGCATTGCCGACGAGGTTCTGCAGAATATGGCGGATCATGGCAGGATCGGACGTGACGGGCGGCAGGTCGTCTGCCACCTGATTGCAAAGAACAATGCCCTTCTCCTGCGCCTGGGGCTCAATCATGGCGGCAACTTCACCTGCCAGCAACCGGAGGGAGAATTGACCGAGTCGTATCTCCTCACGACCGGCCTCGATGCGCGACAGGTCGAGGATGTCGTTGATCAGGGCCAGAAGATTTTTGCCATTGCGCTCGATCACCTCCAGGTAGCTGAATTCTTCAACGGGTATTGTCCCGGCCAGCCGGCGGCTCAGCACGCCCGACAGGGCGATCACCGAATTGAGGGGCGTGCGCAGCTCATGGCTCATGTTTGAAAGAAACACGCTCTTGAGCCGGTTTGCCTCGTCGAGCTGCTTTTTCTGCATCTCAAGCTCCATGTTCTGATGCGTCAGCTCAGCCGATTGCGATGTCAGTTCTGTTTTCTGGGCATCCAGCTCGCGGTTCTGATGTTCAAGGCTTTCAGCAAGCTCTTTTGTTGTGCGAAACGCCAGCACGCCGTTCATGCGGGCCGTCAGCAGGCTCCAGATGTCGTTCACCAAGCGGACGGACTGCGCGTCATAGGCACGAACGCTGGCAAGAGATATCACCGCCGAAACCGTGTGATCAGACAGCACGGGTATGGTCAAAATTTCACGCGGCGTGAATTCTCCGCTCACTGCGGAAAATGAAAAACGCGTATCAGCCGGGATGTTCGTAATGTGCTGTATCCGGCGCGTGGCAAGGGCCGGGCCCAGCTCGCCCTCAAGACCTGTGGCGGAAAAGGCGGCGCGCCCGCCAGCGGCCAATCCGATTGACTCGAAATGCTCGAAGGCGGTTTGGGCCTGGTTCATAAAATACACAGCCCCAACCTGCGAGCCCGTATACTGAAGCAGCGCCTTGAGCAGCTCGCGGCAGAATGCATGCACCTCTTCTTCCCGGAGCATGATTGAGGCAAGCTGTGTAGCGCTTTCGCTTATCTGTATTTGCGTCTGAATCGCATCGGCCATGGCGTTGAACGCGGCCGACAGCGCCCCGAACTCGTTTGAGGAGGCATACCCGCTGCGCGCTTCCAGTTTGCCCAGGCGAAACTGCTCAGCTGCTGCCAACAAGTGCGCAAGCGGCTCTTTGATTGTCTTGAGCACAAGCCAGGCAATGACCAGAGCCAGCAGCAGAATAACAACGACGAAGCCGGCCAGCTGACGGTTCAGGGTATCGTTTAACTCCGTGGCGCTTCGGTAGAACTGGTCGCTCTTGTTGCGGGCAAATTCGTCGATTATTTTGACCTTTCTCCGTACAACCTCTGCCTGTTCATTCTGGACGCCGCCAGGCCGGATGCGGGCTTCAGCTTCTTGTTTTTTTTCAGCCCTGATCAGCCTGATAGTTTCGTCACGAAGGGCGTTCCACTTTATAAATTCAGCACGCAGTTGTGTGATGTCCTCGCGCGGCCCAAGATACCGGTCGAAAAAAACACTCATATGCGCCTCGGCATCAGCTTTATCTATCTCAATGCTCTGGAGTGATGCCATGATCTCCTTGTCGGTTTGTGACAGAAGCAGATCCCGCACATGCCGCGACATTTTCTCGATATCAACTTCAAGCCCGCCGATAGCCTGGCGGACCTGGAGCGGATGCTCGTACAGCTCCTTGGTTTGCAGCCAGAGCTGGTCCGTCTGCACCCGGGCAAGAGCGCCCAGGCCAATCACAAGAGCCAGGACCAAGCCCAGGCGCAGTCGCAATTGTGTGCCGATTTTCATATCCTTTAATTGCATGGGTCATCTCCTTATTGTTGCGATTTGAAATACGGTCGCGGGCGGGGCAACGAAGCGAAAACCGCCTGTCCGTTCCACAATCTGCCGCTCCGACTCTCCCACAACCACATAGCCGCCCGGCGCAAGGCAGCGCCGCAGTTTATCCAAAATCAGGCGCTGTACCTCCGGCCGGTAATAGAGCAGCACATTGCTGCACAGCACAATGTCAAAATCGCCGTATATGCTTGCCGATGGGCAGGCGGTGCTTTCGTCTAAAAGATCATAGACGGTGAAATCAACATGGCTACGCAGCCGGTCGGCAATGGCATAACACTCGCCCTGCTGCACAAAACAGCCGTCAAGCTGGCGCAGTCGCACATTCTTCAGCGCCTCCGCATTGTACACCCCGGCGCGGGCCACAACCAAATCAGCCTCTAACAGGTCAGTGGCAAAAATGCGGTAGTCAGCCTGTTTGCCCAGCACGCAAATCAGCTCATCGAGGACAATAGCCACAGACCACGCCTCCTGCCCGGTAGCGCAACCGGCAGACCAGATGCGGATCTCATGACCGGTTTTCTTCTTTTCATCGAGAAGCCGGGGCAGTTTGGTTTGTTCGAGCAGAGCAAAGGCAAGGGGGTTTCGGAAAAATTCGCTGTAGCCGATGCGCAGCGATTGATAGAAAGCCTCCGCCTCCGTACTGTTGTCCGAAAGGCCCTCCAGGTAGTCTGCAACGCTGCGGCAGGGAAGGGCTCCAAGCCTTTTCTCAAGCGATTTTTCAAAAAAGGATTCGTCAAAGACGGATATATCAAACCCATGTCTCTGCAGCATAACGGCGATAAACTCATCGAGTGCCGCTTGCTGCCCATTGGAAAGTGTTGGGGTTGTCTTGTCTCGTAGCATTGCCTGACCTTGATCGTTATTTAAAAAGGCTCTTCTGGGTTCTTGTACCGTTCAGACTGCTGCCCGTTATCCGCTGTCCTGGCTTTTCCAAAAATCCCCCCTTTGAAAAAGGGGTGAGGGGAATTTATATAACTGCTAAGAAATTGCTTTGGGGTGAAGGCGGTTGAAAGAGCCGGTGGCCGGACCGGAGGGCGGGGAAAAGGGGGGCGGAAACGGCACAAAAGCCCAGCCCCGGAACCGACCAAGGCCTTGGTCCGGCGGGATCATGCAGGGAAATGGGGGATTTCGTGAGAATCATGGTAAATCTCCTCGAACGCGAAAATACCGATCCTGTCCACGTTGTCGAGGATTTTTTCGAAAATCTCAAGATTCCGCTTGGTGGGGTGGTGGCGTTTTGACCGGTAGATGACGGTCCGGGTGGCGGCGTGCCAGGTGATGTTCTCGTTAGAAGGGGTGGCCGGCGGCGACAGCGGCGAGACGGCCATCAGGCAGATTGAGGCGGGCGCGGAATGATTCGAGCAAGGTGTCGGTGGCGGTTTGGTGGGTATGGGGACTGGTGCAATCGCTATCTATTGCTTGCGCCTTTCCGTGGGCGGGGTTGGCCTGGGAATGAGCCGCCCCCGTTTGCTTGTTCCAGGCCAGCGCATGCCCGCCGGGGCGGAGGATTGGGAAGATCGCCTGCCAGCTATCCTTGCATCCGCAGGATTTGTCAGCGCCAGTTCTTCCTGTTCCTGGGGCTGCCTGAGAAAGAAGAGTTCCGCACCTTGAGGCGGATAGATGAGGGGTTTTCAGGCGGCGTGACGGAGTCCGGCCGGTTTTGAGGAACTCCCGACGCAATCAAGGCAAAGCGGCCCAAGAGGCCAGTCATGCAGCCTGATTGGGTCTGATTGAGCAGGTGGCGCGGACGGAGTTTAAAGGGAGAGGTCGGAACATCAGAGTGCCCCAGCAAGGCTCAAGCAATTTTTTGATAACACACCAGGAACCTTCGCATGAATTGGAAGTGTGCCCTGATGGACCTGCCCTACGGCGGCGGCAAGGGTGGCATCGCCTGTGACCCCCGCGGCATGTCGCTTGGCGAACTCGAGCGCCTCACCCGCCGCTACACCATGGAGATGATTCCCTTCATCAACCCGGAAACCGATGTCATGGCTCCGGACATGGGCACCAACGAACAAACCATGGGGTGGATCGCCGACACCTATTCGACCCATGCCGGCCACCTCGTTCCGTCCATTGTTACCGGCAAGCCGCTCACTCTCCAAGGCTCCAAGGGGCGTACCAAGGCCACTGGCTATGGCGTCGCCTTCTGCGCCCGCAAGGCCCTGGAAAAACTCGGCCTCCCGGTCGGTGGCGCGACTGCCATCATCCAGGGTTTTGGCAATGTCGGTTCCCATGCCGCAGCCACCTTCAGCTCCTACGGCGTGAAAGTCACCGGGGTCGCCGACGTCGCCGGGGCCATCTGGAATGCCACGGGCCTCGATACCGCCAAACTCCGCGACCATGTCGCCCAAGCCGGCACCGTTGTCGGCTTTGCCGCAGCCGAGCCGATCAGTCCGGCCCAACTCCTCTGCCAACCCTGCGACATCCTCGCCCCCTGCGCGCTGGACCGCGCCATCACCGGCGAAAATGCCCCCATGCTGCGCTGCCGGATTCTGGCCGAAGGTGCCAACGGCCCCACCACACCCGAGGCCGACCGCATCCTCGACGCCCGCAATGATATTTTCGTCATTCCGGACATCCTGTGCAATGCCGGTGGGGTCATCGTGTCCTATTTCGAGTGGGTTCAGAACCTCCAGCGTTTCCAATGGGAGGAACCGGAGGTCATCGGCAAACTGGAGGTCATCCTTGAAAAGGCCATCGGCAAAGTCGCTGAGTTCGCCCAACGCCACCACCTCCCCAACCGCATGGCCGCCCAGGCGCTCGCGATCAAAACCGTGGCCGACTCCAAAGCGGCACGCGGGTTGTTCCCGTAACCAGGGACAGCACCCATAACTAACGCTTGCGCTTTGCCGTGGGTGGGGCTGGCCTGGGAATGAGCCGCCCCCGTTTGCTTGTTCCAGGCCACGCCTTCACATAACCTCGCCACCGGTTTCCGGATGATAGGGATGGAAAGGATGCCCCCCCCACAATCCGCCAACTCCCAAAGCCATGAAAACTCCGAACGATCATCACCCCTGCTGGCGCTCCCACGTGCGGGCCAACCCCAAGGGCAATTCACTGGCCAGCCCTCCCCGGATGGCAGGGAAGTTTCCGGCGGCGATTCTGGCGGCGGTTGTGCTGGCGGGATGCGAGGTTCCGCAGGTGCCGGCGTCGCCGTGCGATCGATGCGTGGCCCGGCTGCCGGTGGGTCTGAGGGATTCCCTCGCCCGCCGCTTCCCCAGTCACCGCCCGGTGGGGATGGACGATTACCTGAAGGAGGACGTCGCGTGGTTCAGCGAGTCGAACCATGGAGAACGATGCCTCGGGGTGGCGTCCGCGGATGTGAATGGTGACGGATCCACGGATTTCGCCGTCCTGCTCACCGAGCGTGCCAAGGCCGGTTCAAGTCCCGACTCCGGTACCGGTCGCACCCTTCTGGTCGCCGCCCGCAGTGCGCCGGGCGGATCGTGGGTGATCGACTCACTTGATGAGTTTGGCGCGGAGCGACCCTGCCATTCCTTCGTCGGGACGGCGGAGCCTGGGTCCTATCAGGATACTTTCACGAGCGGCAGGTGGGATTCGCCATACACCCCCGCACCGGGCCGGGTCCGGAAATTCGAGGCGGTTCGTCCGGGGTTCGTAGCGGGCAGGCTGGAATCCTCCGCCGTGGCGTTCTTTTTCACCGGCAGGCGCTGGGTTCACTTGTGGCTGTCGGACTGAGGAGGGGTGGCTCGGGAGGCTTCTTTGCCGTCATTTGGGCATCCCGGAGTCCGGGCCGGATCCTGATAGGAGTTAGGGTTCGTTTTACAGCTTTTCATGGGCAGTGAATGGCTCCGGCGCTTGGCAATGCGCGAGTTGTTGGTTCCCTCTGCCTGGCCTGCCACGGCATTTCCGCGCGACGAGCACCAGCTCCCCGCCGCTTCCCGAACAGTCCGCTTGATGGGGTGGGGATGGTTGGCATGGGTGTTAGTGATTCGTGATCGCCGCCGCTCATCAATTTCTCCTGATCCGGAAATACCGCTGCGGCAGGTTTGCGGTGGAGTAAGTGCGGATGACCGCCGCACCCTGGCCGATGATGGCGGGTTCTATCAAGTGCCAAGCGCTCAGGTCGGTGGCGGCTTCGATCCGGTAGCTCACGTCGCGGGCCGCGTTGAAGCGGAATTCGACTGCCACCGGGGTCGGGCCGGGCACGATGCGGAGCGAGGCAATTCCGTCGGGGGTGCTGCTGGCCAGGGTGGGGTTGCAGCCGGCGTTGACCTCGAACCCGTCGTCAAAGCCGTCGCCGTCGGTGTCGGTTAGGAGCGGATTCGTACCGGCGGCCTGCTCCGCGCCGTCGGTGAGGCCGTCGCCGTCGGTGTCGGAATTGTTAGGATCGGTTGCATAGCCGGTTTCCAGGAGATAGCCGTCACGGAGGGTGGTGGCGGTGCGATCATACCACTTGTCGAGTTCCGCGCCATTGCCACCGCTCACCTCGGCATAGTCGAGGGTGTTGCCGGCGGTGGTGCTGGGGCGGCTGGTCGCCCACTGGCTGAAGGTGAAAGGCGTGCCGTTGACCCAGGTCCAGGCGCCTTCCGCCGCAGCGTCGCTCGCGCCGATCCAGAGGCCGGTGAAGTTGTCGGTTGCGCCGGCCCCTAACGATTCCATGGCCCGGTTCCAGCGGGCGGCGGTGGGGAAGCAGGCGAGTTCGCCGCCGCGGGTGTGGGCATCGGCGCGGGCTTGCGCCCAGGTGAAGGTTCCGGCGATGATGGAAAAATGCCCGAGTCCGACTTCCGATGCATCGGTGAGGCCGTCGCCGTCCGTGTCGGAGTTGTTAGGATCGGTCCCGTAGGTGACGATTTCATCGAAGTTGGTCACACCGTCGCCGTCGTTGTCCCGCAGATCGGGACTGAAGTTGGCGGTGATGGTTTTGTTAGTGTTCATCAGGACATTGAGCGGGTTGGCGGGGCCGGTGGCGTCTCCCGTCCAAGCGCCGAAGACATAGCCGGGGGCGGGCGTGGCGGTGAGTTGGACCGTGGTGCCAGGAGGATATTGTCCGGCCGCGGGCAGCACTTCGCCATGGCTCGCATTGACAGTTAGGGCCGGGTCCGTGGCAAATGTCAGGTCCGCACCCGGGCTGGTTCCGCTGGCATTGGTGGCGGTGAGGCGGTAATGATAGATCTGTCCCGGTTGCAGTCCGCCCAGGCTCGTGCTGACGGTTTGGGCGCTCGCTCCATTGTTCGGCCACAGTGTCACGGTCGTCATGTTGCCGTAGGCGGAGGTCAGGCCGAATTCGAACTGCGCGATCGTCGGGGATCCGTGCGGGTTCACGGTGCCTTGAAGGGTCGCCGTTCCCCCGGTGATCCCACTGGCGGTCCCAGTGATGACTGCCGGGGCTGGATTCATGCCGAGGGCGGGGTAACCCATCCAAGTCGGCGAGGTGAAACCGGTCCTGCCATGGAAGTAATACACCGTGAAGCCGCTGGCGGCGGAATCGAAAACACCCGATCCCATCGCAGGAGCGTTGCCGATGAAAATCGCGCTCGTCAGGTTGGTGCAATCCCCGAACGCAGAACTCCCGAGGCTGGTCACGCCGGCGGGAATCGTCACACTCGTCAGCCCACTGCAATAGTGGAATGCTCCGTACCCGATGCTGGTCACACTGGCCGGGATCGTGATGCTCCCAAGCCGGCTGCAATAGGAGAACGTCGAGTCCCCGATACGGGTCACGCCGGCGGGAATCGACACACTCGTCAGCCCGCTGCAGGAGGAGAACGCCCTGTCCCCAAGGCTGGTCACGCTGATGGGGATCGTCACGCTGGTGAGACCGCCACAATAAGAAAACGCCCCCTCTCCGATACTGGTGACGCCGGCGGGGATCGTCACGCCCGTCAGCTTGGTGCAACCGGAGAACGCCCTGTCCCCGATGCTGGTCACGCTGGCGGGGATCACGCAAGTTCCACTCATGTCGGCGGGACACTGAATGAGCTGGGTTTGGGATTGATTGAAGAGCACTCCGCTCGCGCTGCTGTAGTTCGGATTGGCTGCAGCCACCGAGATGGCCGTTAGCCCGCTGCATTCGGCGAACGCCGACCTCCCGATAAAGGTCACGCTGGCGGGAATCGTCACGCTCGTCAGTCTGCCGCAATCGTAGAACGCCCCTTCCCCGATTCTGACCACACCGGCCGGGATTGTGATGCTCGTCAACCCGTGGCAAGAGGAGAACGCCCAGTCACCGATGTGGGTCACACCGGCGGGGATCGTGATGCTCGCCAGCCCGGAGCAACCGGAGAACGCATTGTCCCCGATGCGGGTCACGCCAGCGGGGATCGTTAAGCCCGTGAGCCCGCTGCACCCGGTGAACACAGAGTTCCCGATGCTGGTCACACCGGCGGGGATCGTGAGGCTCGTCAGGCTGTTGCGGTTGGAGAACGCCGAATCCCCGATGCTGGTCACGGTGTCGGGGATCGTGATGCTCGTGAGCCCGCTCGGCAACCCCCACCACATCCCGCTCCAGGAGAACGCACCGTCCCCGATACGGGTCACACCGGTGGGGATCATGTATGCTCCGCTCATGCCAGCGGGATACTGAATGAGCAAGGTTTTGGCTTTGTTGAAGAGCACTCCAGCCGCACTGCAATAGTACGGATTGGCTGCCGCCACCGAGATGGACGTCAGACCGCTACAACCGGAGAACACCGATTTCCCGAGCGAGGTCACGCTGGCCGGAATCGTGATGCTCACCAGTGCGGTGCAACCCTGGAACGCCTCCTGCTCGATTGTCCTCAGGCCGCTTTCGATGATGACGCTGGTCAGTCCGGAGCAATTCGAAAACGCACCGTACCTGATACTGGTCACGCAGGCCGGAATCGTGACGCTCGTCAGTGCGCTGCAAACTTGGAACGCATAAGTCCCGATGCTGGTCACGGGCAGGCCGTTGATGGTGGTGGGGATGCTCACAGCCCCGCCTGAGCCCGTGTACTGGGTAAGGGTGATCGTTCCGGAATCGATCAGGTAGGTGTATGGGACCGGCTCAAAGGTCATGTCCGCCCCCAGACTGGTGCCACCGCCATTGGTGGCGGCCAGGCGGTAGTGATAGATCATTCCCGGCTGCAAGCCGCTGAGGGCTGCGCTTACACTTTGGGTGCCCGTTCCATGGTCCGGGGACAGCGTCACGCCCGCCGTGGTGCCATACGCGGTTGTCAGGCCGTATTCGAAGCTTGCGCTCGTCGGGAATCCGTTCGGGTTCACCGTGCCGTTGAGTGTAGCGGCGCTCTCGCTGATCCCGCTTGCGGCGGCGGTGGCGACCAGCGGTGCCGGAATGAAATTCACCCCATCAAGCCACCCGGCATCCTGGCCGCCGTTGATCGAGGCGTTCTTCAGGTAGCGCCAGCTCACGGTATGCGGTCCGGCGGGAATGCCGTGGAAACATTGCTGCCACGCGACTTCCCCGGAGATGCTGCCACTTTGCAGGACACCATCCAGATAGAACCCGAGGAAATCGCCGCTGGCCTCCGAGGACACCTGCCACCAGTAGGAGAGCGTCCCCGGGCCAGCCAGCGTGGTTTGCAGCCAGCTTTCCTGGCCATGGGTGATGGTTCCGCTGCGTGCGGCGTCATGTCCATCATGAGTGCTGGCGGTTTGCACCAGCCATGGCGCATCCCCACCATCGGTGATGACCATGCCGGACTGATCGATGGCTTCGGCGAGAAAATTCCCGATGAGCCTGACATCGAGGGGATTGTTGATGGGGGCGTTGCTGGCGAGGTGGAGGGTCGCGGTGCGGGTGCCTGGCGCGGCGGGGGTGAAGGTGATGCTGAAGGTGGTGCTGGCACCCGGTGCGAGCGTGACCGCCCCGAGCGTGCCCACCGCAAAATCGCCGCTGTGCGCACCGTCCATGGTGGCCAGCAGGCCGGTCAAAGCGAGGACCCCGGTGTTGCGGATCGTGAAGTCCCAGGTGACCGAAGCTTCCACCGCAAGGGTCCCGAAACCCATCGCCCCGCCGGCGACCAGGCTGATGCCCGATGGTGGTTCCAGCACGATCTCCGGGGCGACCAAAACTGCACGGTAGCCCAGCCAGGTCGGCGAGCTGAATCCCGTCTTGCCAATGGCGTAATACACCGTGAACCCGCTGGCGGCGGAATCGAATACGGCCTCTCCCAGCAATGGGGCATCGCCCATGAAAATCGCGCTGCCGAGCCCGCTGCACCCCCCGAACGCATAGTTCCCGATGCGGGTCACGCTGGCGGGAATCGTTAGGTTCGTTAGGCCGCCGCAACCGGCGAACGCATAGTTTCCGAGGTTGGTCACGCTGGCGGGAATCGTTAGGTTCGTCAGCCCGCTGCAACCCGTGAACGCCCCCACTCCGATGTTGGTCACGCTGGCGGGAATCGTCACGCTTGTCAGCCCGCTGCAACCTGCGAACGCATAGTTTCCGAAACTGGTGACGCTGGCGGGAATCGTCACGCTTGTCAGCCCGCTGCAACCGCCGAAGGCCTCCACTCCGATGCTGGTCACACTCTCGGGAATCGTCACGCCAGTCAGCCCGCTGCAACCGGAGAATGCCGAGTTTCCGATGTGGGTCACGTCGGCGGGGATCGTCACGCCAGTCAGTCCGGTGCATCCGGAGAAGGCCGAATCCCCGATGCTGGTCACGCCGGCAGGAATGATCACACTCGTCAGCCCGGTGCAACCGGAGAAGGCCGCATTCCCGATGCTGGTTACGCCGGCGGGGATCGTGATGCTCGTGAGGCCGCTGCACCGGGAGAACGCCGAGTCTCCGAGGCGGGTCACGCTGGCGGGGATCAGATATGTTCCGCCCCTCCCCGCAGGACACTGCACGACCCAGGTTTTGGCTTTGTTGAAGAGCACCCCGTTGGTGCTGCTAAAGTATGGATTGGCTGCATCCACCACCAAGGACGTCAGCCCGCTGCACCCCCCGAACGCGCTGTTCCCGATGCTGGTCACGCTGGCGGGGATCGTCACGCTCGTCAGCCGGTTGCAACCTGAGAACGCAAGGTTTCCGATGCTGGTCACGGTGTTAGGAATCGTGATGCTCGTCAGCCCGCCCGGCATCCCGTTGTACCAATTGTTCATGGAGAACGCCCCTTCTCCGATGCTGGTCACGCCGACGGGAATCGTCACGTTCGTCAGTTCGCTACAATCGGCGAACGTCCGGTCCCCGATGCGGGTCAGGCCGGCGGGAAGCGTGATGCCCGTCAGCCGATTGCAGCCGGAGAACGCCCCGTCCCCGATGCTGGTCACGGTGCCGGGAATTGTGATGCTCCCCAGCCCGATCGACGGTACTCCCGAGTACTGCTGCACGCCGCAACCGGAGAACGCATAGTTTCCGATGCGGGTCACGCCGACGGGAATCGTCACGCTTGCCAGCCCGCTGCAACCGGAGAACACGGAATCCCCGAGGCGGGTCACGCCGACGGGAATCGCGATGCTCGTCAGCCGATTGCAACCGGAGAACGCCCCGTCCCCGATGCTGGCCACGGTGGCGGGAATCGTGATGCTCGTCAGGCCGATCAACGGTACTCCCCAGTACTGCTGCACGCCGCAACCGGAGAACGCATAGTTTCCGATGCGGGTCACGCCGAGGGGAATCGTCACGCTTGTCAACCCGCTGCACCCGGAGAACGCCTCATTTCCGATGTCGATTACGCTGGCGGGAATCACATAATCTCCACTCAAGCCAGCGGGACATTGAATGAGCACGGTTTTGGATGGATTGAAGAGCACGCCATCCGCACTGCTGAAGTTCGGATTCGCAGCTTCGACCGCGATTGAGAGCAGCTCGCCGCAATATGAGAAGGCCCCCGCTCCAATGGTGTTCACGCTGGCCGGGATGGTCACGCTTGTCAGCCCGCAGCCGGAGAACGCCCCCTCCCCGATAGCGCCCACGCTGGCCGGAATGGTCACGCTCGTCAGCCGGCCGCACCCGGCGAACGCGAAGTTCCCGATGCGGGTCACGCCCACGGGGATGGTGTATGCTCCACTCGCGCCTCCGGGATACTCAACGAGCGATGTTTGCGGCTTGTCGAAGAGCACGCCGTCCGCGCTGCTGAAGTTCGGATTGGCAGCTTCGACCGTGATTGAGAGCAGCCCGCTGCAATTGGAGAAAGCCCGCTCTCCGATAGTAGTCACGCGCTCAGGTATCGTCACGCTCGTCAGGCCGTAGCAGTCGCGGAACGCCCCGCCCCCGATACTGGTCACGCTCACCGGGATGGTGATGTTGTTCAGTTTGCCACAACCGCTGAACGCCCACTCTCCGAGACTGATCACGCCATCAGGGATCGCCACGCTGGTCAGCGAGTCACACCCGGAAAACGCCCAGTCGCCAATGCTGGTCACGCTGCCAGGGATCGTGACGCTGGTCAGACCGCCGCTGCCGCCGAAGGCACTATTCCCGATGCGGGTGACCGGCTTGCCCGCGATGCTGGCCGGGATGGTGACCACGTCCTGGTCATAACTGCCATTGAAGCGGTCGATCGTGATCTCGGTCCCGGTGTCGGTGTAGAAGAAATCCCCGAACTGAGCTGCCGCCAGGGGCTGCACCAGGCAGCACCAGATGGCCAGCGGCATCAGCCAGCGGGAATTGTCGGCGACAGATTTGTTCAAACCCGCGCGGGCGGCGACTGGAATCACGGCGGCAACCGGGCGGGGCAGCGCGGTGAGGCGGCGGTGGCAAAACAGGATCGTTTTCATAGTCATGGGGGCTGGCGGTTGCATCTGTCCGTCGTCTTCATCCGGAAACCCGCGGCAAGGTTACGCAATCAGCAGGAACCCTGACCCTCGTCAACCCGATCATCCGCCGGGTCGGTCGCCATCCCGGCCCGCACCGGATTGAGACCAATGTATGCGGCCATCCCGATTGCGGCAGACTGATGCACCGAGCTGCCGGAATTGAGGGGTGCGTTTCTTCAGCCCGGCGAAGTCGTCCGTCATTCCCGGCTTGTCACGGGAGCGTGCTTGGTGCTAGGTTTCGGCACCGACATGACCACCCCCAAGCGACTCGGCCGGACCTTCTGGACTCTCAACGTCATTGAGATGTGGGAACGCCTCGCCTATTACAACCTGCGGGTGATGGCACCCATTTACATCATGCAAGCGGACAATCCCGGCGGGCTCCATCTAACCGCCGGCGACAAGGGGACGATCTACGCATGGTGGGCGATTTTCCAGTCCCTGTTGCCGGTGCTGACCGGCGGGTTGGCCGATCGCTTCGGCTACAAGCGCACGCTGGCGTTTGCCATCGTGACGATGATGCTGGGATACCTGTGCATCGCCTTCATGCGCGATCTGCCGGGGGTGGGCAATTACTGGTCGTTTCTAACGGCGATTCTGGTGCTGGCCACCGGCACCGCGTTCTTCAAGCCGGGCATTCAGGGGGCGCTGGCCCACCAGTTCACCAAGGAAAACTCGTCGGTGGGATGGGGCATCTTCTACTGGGTGGTCAATGTGGGGGCCTTCGTCGGTCATTTCCTGCCCAGCCTGTTCCTGCTCAACGGCTGGTTTGGCACCGGGGTCAACTCCGTCGCCGCCTGGCGCAACCTGTTCCTCGCCTCCGCAGGGTTCACTTCCTTCAACCTGTTGCTGCTGCTCACGTTCCGCGACGTGCCGTCCGGCGCGTCGAAATCCGAGTCGCTCGGCCAGGTGCTGTGGCGCACTCTAACCAACATCGCCGAACCCCGCCTGCTCTCGTTCATCGCCATCATGTCCTGCTTCTGGCTCATGATGTTCCAGTTGTGGGACTTGCAGCCGAATTTCATCGCGGACTGGGTGGACAGCGGACCGATGGCGCGTTCGCTGGCCTGGCTGCCGGCCTCGGTGCAGGCCTCACTGATCGAACCAACGTCGCGGGGCCCCATGATCCCGCAAAACGTCCTGCTCAGTTGCAACGCGTTCACCATCATCCTCGGCGTGGTCGGCATGGCCTGGCTCACCCGCAAGATGCGCACCCTCACGGCGATGCTGATAGGCATGTGCATGGCCACCATCGGACTGATGGTCGCCGGCTGGACCCAGAGCGCGTGGATTCTCGTCCTGGGCATCCTCGGATTTTCATTTGGCGAAATGATGACCGGGCCCAAGAAGAGTGAGTACCTCGCCCTGATCGCGCCGCCGGGGAAAAAGGGCCTCTATCTCGGGTACATGAACATTCCCGTGGGAATCGGGGTTTTCGTCGGTTCCTGGCTCGCCGGCTTGGTCTATGGCTCCTATGGAGAAAAGGCCGTCCTCGCGTTGCGCTACCTCGCGGAAAACACCGGATTCGGCGCGGACAGGCACTGGAATGGCAACCCCAGGGCCTTGGAAACGGCCATGGGGGTGAGCCGCTCGGAGGCCATGGCCAAACTCCAGGAGGTCACCGGTCTCGATTCCACCGCCGCCACCCAACTTCTCTGGAACACCTATCACCCCCAACTGGTCTGGCTTCCCTTCGCCGCCATCGGGGTCCTTGCCGCCATCGCCCTCTACATCTTCGGCCGCATGGCCCGCAAGTGGAACGACATGAATGCCTGAGCCCGCCGTTCGCGCCCCGGCGGCCGGAGGCTGGCAGCCCCGGCTCGTTCGCGGTCATGGCGCAGATCCCGTCGGAAATCAGACCACCCACCGGCGACCTGCTGGCCAAGTCAATGTGCGGTAACCAGCCCGGCCGCAGCGGGATGGCGGGTGGCGAGTTCAACCGCATTGGCACCGCCCAGGGAATGCTTCCAGTCAATCATTATTCTGACTATTCTGCTCGCCATCAGGGCCTCTCCGCCTCAGGCTCCGCACCGGTTCACATGAAATCCGCCCACCAGCCCGCTGACGCTTGCCATCCCGGAGCGACCCTCACCGAGACTCTCAACGAGCTGGGAATGACCATTGCAGGCCTCGCCGGTAGGACCGGCCGTTCGGCACCCTGGCTTGATAGTCCGGTCCGGGGTGAATCCGCCGTGACTCTGGCTGCGGCGACAGCCCTTGAAATTGCGATCAACATTCCCACCCGCTGTTGGAGGCGCCACCAGGCGAATCTCGACCGCCACCCGGCCCGGGTTGCCCGGCAACCCGGACTGCATGGCAACCATCGACATCACCACCACCCGATGCGTAACCAACCTGCGGATTTGCCGACCCTCCCCCAATAATCAGCACCAATGAATATGCCTATCCCACCTCGAATCGTTCGCGCGGCCACCCTGCTGCCGACGCTCACCGGCTTGCTGCTGGCCCAGCCAGCCACCGCCGAAAACACCACTCCAGAGGAATCCAGCCCTCCCATCCCGGTCACGGCGATCAAGGACTATGGCTTGAAGGAGTACCTCCGCCTGTCCAAGAAACTGCCTCATTCCGAGCCCAAGCCTTGGAAACTGGTCTGCACGATGCCATACAATTGTCATTTCCAGCCCTCGATTGAAGTCGAGGCCCCCGCCGGCCTCGAGATCCGGTTCAACTCCAGCAATCCGCTGGTGTTGTATCTAACGAAAACAGAGACGGTGGTCACTACGGCGGGCGGGCAAACCCACGAGGCGAAAAACTGGGTGAGCGGCGAAGGCGCCATTTACACCATCCCGGCCGGCGTCACCGTGAAGGCCGTGAAGTATCGCGAAACCGGCTACGACACGACCTTTGCCGGGTCGTTCGAGTGCAATGACAACGACTACAACATCCTCTGGCAAAAGGCGGCCCGGACCGCCTATGTCTGCATGCGGAACCATTTTTACGACTGCCCGGACCGCGAGCGGGTCGGGTTCTGGGGCGATGGCACCCCGGAGCTGAACCAATGTTTTTACGTCTTCGATTCCAAGGCCCATCAATTGGCCAGGGAGCTGGTGCGGCGCAAACTGGAACCCAAGTTCTATCCGGGACAACACCTGGAGTTCCTCGGCGAGTATGGGTTGTGGTTCTACTATTTGCAGACCGGCGATCTGGCTTCGATGCGGGCGATCTACGAGCCGACCAAGACGTTCCTGTTCGAGACCTATCAATTCGGCAACCCGCGGACCTGGTTTGACTGGGGCAAGGAGGTCAAGGACACCGCCGTCATCGAAACCTGCTTCTATTACATCTGCCTGGGGACCTTGAAAAAGATGGCCCTGGTGACCGGGCACGAGGCGGATGTCGCGGCGATCGACACCAAACTCGCCAACCTCAAGAACACCTTCGACAGCCAATACTGGCAGGGTGGCTATTACAAGTCCGCCCAAGTGACCGAACCGGATGACCGCGCCAACGCAATGGCGGTCAACGCCGGACTGGCGGAGCGCTCGAAGTGGCAGGCGATCTACGACAACGTGCTGACCCAGAAGACCTACTCGAGTTGTTTCTTCGACCGCTGGGTTTTCGAGGCCCTTTGCACCATGGGCAAACAGGAATACGCCCTGCTGCGGATGTATGAACGCTACAAGACCATGATCCCGTGCAGCTTCACCACCCTGTGGGAGCATTACGATCGCTGGTGGGCCTCCCGCATCGACGCCTTCGACGAGGGCTCCTCACTCAATCACGGGTGGAATCCTCCGGCCATCATCCTCTCCCAGACCATCGCCGGGGTGTCTCCGGTCGCACCGGGCTGGCGTACCTATCAGATCATGCCCAAGGAAGCGTTTCTAACCGCAATCAAGGTGCTCGTTCCAACGCTCAGGGGCAACATCACGGTGGCTTTGAACAAGTCCGCCACGGAGTATTCGTTAGGCATCATCTCGCCCGCCGATACGAGCGCCATCGTCGGCATCCCCAAAGGTTCGTTCAGCCAATTGAATTCCATCACGGTGAATGGCACGCCAGTCTGGAACGGCACCTTCAGTGGCGGAGTGGATGGCCTTACCTGGCATGGTGAGGATGCCGACTATGTGAAGTTCAACGTCGTCCCCGGCACCTGGAACTTCGTCGGACTCGGCTCGCTGCCGCTCACTTCTCCCAAACCGCTGCCGCCGCCACCGGCGAATGACACGGTGCTCGACAAGCAGGCCTGGATCGCCTCGGCCTCGGTTCCGGACGGCTTGTTTCCCTTCAGCGGCGGCAAGATTCCGGTCGATGTGGCGGCTGCCAATGCCCTCGATGGCGACCATTGGACCGGTTGGCGCGACATGACCAGGACCCAGTATCCGGGGCAGTGGTTCCAAATTGACATGCAACAGCCACAGACGTTTGACAAAATTGTGTTAGACAATACCTGGGCCTTGTGGGATTCCCCGGACCGGTATGCCGTCACGGTGTCTGCGGATGGCACCAACTGGGGGCCACCCATCGCCACCGGTTCCGGCCAACTCGGCATCACCACCATCACCTTCCCGCCGCAAACCGCACGCCACCTCAGAATCACCCAGACCGGACAAAATGCCCAGTATCATTGGTCGATCTATGAGTTGGAGGTTTGCAAAACCAAGTGAAATCTTCGGCGTGCCTCATGGGAACCCCGTGGCTCTCCGGGTTTAGCCACCGCGGTGTGGCGGGCTGCGCCCTTCCCACCGCACTCCGGACTTTGGCTCGCGCCCGGGCTGGTGAAGGAACCCGCCAGTGACAAACCATGGCCTAACATCTCCGACCGGATGCCGTTCCTGGCACCCCCCGGAATGAGCCAAGTCATGTTCCGGGATTCATTGCCAATTCCTGGTCAATTCAAGGTCCAGCGCAGGAAGTGTGAGCCAAGGCCCAAAATGCCGGCCGCCACTTTCCCAAGTCGCTCTGCCATGCCCTCTACCGCCCCACTGCGGCACCAATAGACCTCGGGACGCTATTGCAGGGGAAGCGGCCGTAACCATCCCGGATCACTATCGAAGTTGAGGATGCTCACTCTGTTCCAAGTGTGGTCCTGCACCACCAGGTTGTCGTTAGCGTCGAATTGAATCTCGCCAGGTGCGCCCAACGGCAGTTCGATGACCGCATCGGGGGTCGCTTTCGTCATTGGATTGCGGTAAAGATAAAGCTGGCGAATCAGCCGGTAACGCGGGTCGCGGTAATAGCCATCGTTCGCAATTACCATTTCATTCCGGCTGTTGAATGCGACGCAGACCGGGGAAAACGGTGCGTCGCCGTGGATAGGATCGTTGCCCCGGTTGATGTCGGTCTGATCGAATGATTCGGTCACATAGAGCTTCCGGGCGGCGATGCTTGGAAACAGGGTATTGATGCTGGCGAGATCCTGGGCCAGAAATGCCATGACCCTGCCGTTGGGGTGACCTTCGTAGGTATTGTCCACCACAAACAAATTGCCGAGCCGGTCGAATGTCAGGTCGTTCACCGCGCCGAGGCTCGATGCATCGGGCGCAGACATGCCGCGGTTTGGGAGACCGTCGCTCTTGTTCGCTTGGCCGATGACTGCATCCACGAGGAACTTCCCGGTGACAATATTGGCGGGGATGCGGACTCTCAGCAGCCGGTGCCTATCTCCGTCAGAAACCCAGAGGGCATCGGCCGCCGCTTCGTAGGTAAGCGCGATTCCACAACTGTAAGGGACTTCATCATCCGGAGAGTCAGTCCAGTAGAACGGCACCAGCACGCGGATCGGGACTGCGCCGGCGACAAACGGCAGTTGCCAGCACATGAGTCGGCCGTGCTCGCCAGTCATCCACAGCCGATTCAAATGATCGACGGCATGCATGGACCGGCCCATGATGTGATTGCGCATCGCGATGGAACTGCCGTCGGCCTGCCCGACGACAAGATCGGGACTGGCCCCGTCGGACTTGGTCAGATAGTCATTCCACACCAGGTAACGCTGGTGGTCACGCGCGATCAGTTGGTTGCCAAACGGAATCACGCCCACATTGTCCTGTCCGAGGTCCGTGGGACTTACGGAATTGGCGGCCACCATGCCTGCAAAGGCCCCGAACATCCCGCCATTGGGGTCGGGCATGCGGCGATACGCGCCGCTCTGGGTAACCGTGTAAGGCAATGCGTATCGCGCCACCCGCGACGATGCTTCATCGGCGATGTAGAAGTTATTGCTAGAATCGATTCCGCACATGCCGCCCGGTGAGATCAGGCTGTAGGGCGCGACCGGATCCTGTCCCACCCGCCCGTAATACTCGTAGCTGCCGCCGTAAGAAGACGTGTCTGGCGCGCCGATCGCCTGGAGAATCGTCCCATTCGCGTCGCACAGGAGCAGTCTGGAGACATTGGCTTGCAGCCAGAAGACTCCATCGCGGTATCGGTGGGTGGAGCCGCTGAGTGGATCGATGAGGTCGTTCGTCTTGAATGGGTTGAAGATCAGGCCGGTAGCATGGGTGTACCGGTAACCATCGGCGAAGTCTCCCGCGAGCACTTGCTGCGGAAACACCGCGCGGGTGGCTGCCATCCCATTGCTGAATGGCGGCGTGAACACGAGTATCCGTGCGCCGAAACCACCGGGGAATTCATCGAGGACATAGAGTTCACCGGTGTCAGGATTCACGCGGGCCAATGTCGGAGTGCAAACGCGATCAAGCGGTGCGCCGGGGATGTTTCCGGCCCACTCTGCGGCCGGATCGCTCAGGGTGAAGTTGGGGGCCCCAAGCACCAGGTCGGCCTGCTGGCTGCCGGGCGAGAAGCGCAGCACCCGGTAGTTGAACGTGTCCGCCACCCACAGGTTTCCCGCGCCGTCCACGGAGACGCCCCGCGCCGAAACATGATCGAATCCACCCATGCTGAGGTAAAGCGAACGATCATCGCGAGCCGCCGAACCGAGACCGTGATTGATCGCCGATGAAGTGAAGTCCGGCTGGCCCCAAACAAAATCGGCGATGGGGTCTCCCTTGCCGTCGGATTTGTCCGCACTGAATGGCGCGCGATACATGACAACCCGATTGTTGTATAGGTCCGGAACATATAAGTTGCCGGCCCCATCGACATCGAAGTTCAGCCGCAACCATTGTTCCGCGACATTGGTGCCCGCCGGATATGCGAGTAGGCAAAGCTTGTCTTTGGCCGTCGGGCCATACAAGCCGAAATTGCTGTCGCCATTGGCTGCTCCCGAGAACGGATCGGGTTGGCCGAACACGCGATCAGCGCTCTGGCTGGAGTAGGAACTGAAGCCGAGGATGCGATTGTTTCCCGTGTCGGCGACGTAGATTCGGTTCGGTTCGGCGCTGCGGTCCACCACGACCCCGGCGGCATGGTAGATTTTGCTTCCAATAACTCCTCCTGGCGAGGTGTCTCCCCATCCTGGCTGTCCAAATAGCTTTAACAATCGCATATCTTTGCCATAGAAGTTTGCCAGGCCGCGCAACCGGAAGAATTCAGCGGCCGATGTTCTCGGGCGGGTGAGCACCTTATCGGGACCAATCACCGCGGGCGCGTTCGTTAGCTCGATCCAACTCGCGCGAGTTGGCAGATCGGTGGTGGCTTCCAGCGCGACGTCCACCGTGCTGGCGGGCCATCGCAGCGAGACATTCGGGCCACTGGATTCGATGCGCAGCGGAGGCAGGGTGGTGCCGGCCGCCACGAGCACGACATCGTTGCCATCGCCCCCGCTGTAATGGATGGCCAAGCGATAGCTCGTCCAGAGATAGGGCACTGCCATCGTCGTGCCTTCAGCAAGACCATCGAACGTGCCGCCAATCGGACTGCGGCCCGTATTGTTGACCAACACCAAGGTCTGTCCCGGCAGCGGCGGAAATCCCAGCACAGGCGGCGCCAGGGTGAGGCCAACAGCGGTGAACGAAGTTGCGGTAACGGGAATGTCGGTGGGTAGATGGAAAGTCGGTGACAGCGTCGTGTTGCGGGTTCCGGTCAAGGCAATGTCGAATGGGTTGTCGTCGGGATCATTGCTGGCGATGTGCAGAATGGCATTCCGGGCTGCTGATGCCGGTGGGGTGAACAGCACCGAAAAGACCGTGCTCGCTCCAGGCGCAAGCGCCGTGACGGTTGGCGGGGTAACTGAATAATCGCCGCGAGATTCGCCGCTCACGGAAACCGCCAGCCCGGAGAGATTGGCCCCGCCGTCATTGCGAATGGTGAAGTTCCGCACCGCCGACATTCCGCTGTTCACGCTCCCGAAATCCACCGTGCTTGCGGCGTTGGCAAGGGGCGAGCCGGCGGGTTGCTCGACTCCAATGTCCGGGTTCACCAGGGATTGCACCGCAAGCGAGGCATTATCCCAATACGTCGGCCCTACGGAGTAACTTTCGGTCCGAAAGGCCACGGTCAGCGGCAGGCCCAAGGCAGGATCACCAACCGTGAAGTTATGCTGTAGATTGAGCGTGGTGAGAATGCGGTTGCCGACAGTGAGGTTGCGGGGGACGCTGGTGAAAGTGGGATTGCCGACCACGACCTTGTCGAGGATGATGCTGCGGGCGGAGAAGGTGTCGCGGTTGGATCCATTCGCTTCACCGGCGACGAGGTAGAAGGTGCCAGCCCGGCCCCCGTCCGGATCGGAACCCGCCGTGCCGAACTGGATCGAGGCGATCGCCACGTCACCCGGTGAGGGCACGCGGGTAGCGGTCTGGCTCATCATGCGGCCCCAATTGTTGATAAAGACCATGCGAGGGCCGGAGGCGTCGCCGAATACCGTGGGCCGCGCGATCCCGTGATCCGAACTCGTGCCGCCGTTGTCCGGCAACTGATACGTCCAGTTGGCGATTCCTGAAATGGCACCTGTGCTCGCGGAGTTGGTGGAGATTGGTTTGCTGCTGCCGACAGCCACGTCTGTCTGGCCGGAACTGAGGATGGACGGTGCTTCAAAGTTGCCATTCACCAGCCACTCAGCGGCGAGCGAACGGTGCATTGCGCCGCAAGAAATGAGCATGCAAAGGAATGCGAGCCGGGTGTTCTTCATGGATCGATAACAGGTTTGATTGCCAGGGAATTGCTTTTCGGGGTTGGTCGTGCGCATGAGGGGCGGAAGCAGGGTTCGTGAAAAAAGGAGATTCCCATAATTCGGGTCGGTCGTCAATCATGGCGTCTCAATCCTGGTTTCAATTCCATCATCAAACATTAAGCGGGTTTGCTTTTTTCATGAAGCGCCAGAATGCGCATGATGCTCTCGTCGAAGGCTTTTTTGAAATCGGGATCGCCGGCGTAGACTTTGTAGAGATCCAGATCCTTCTTGCGCTCCTTGTTCACGGCTTGGGTGATGAGGCTTTCCAGCGCGATGCGGCGGTTTTGTTCGTCGGGATTGTCCACGACCTGCGCCTTGTAGGCAGCGCTCTCCTGGACGTGCTCCATGATTCTGATCAGCTTCACCCTTTGCTCTTCGGGGGTGGCGTCCCAGGCTGAGAAGAAGCGCTCGTTGAAATGGCGGATGATCTCGTCGAGCGGCGATTCCTCTGCTTCGGGATCGTGGTACCCACGGACGTTGGGATTCTCGGGTTCGAGTGTGGTGGCTGCGCTGTCCAGTTCAATGTGTTGGTTCAGGCGGACGCGTTCGAGGCCGTAGGTGGATAGATCGACGCTTTCCAATAGCGCGTCGAGTTGGTCTTTGCCCTTGTCCTTCACCCTGAGTTTTGGGATGAGGAATTTGAGAAACCAATGGAGCTTTTCCCATGCGGGATTCGCAAATGGCATGATGCAGGCGAGTTGGCCGTAGAGTTTGACGAATTGCTTGGCCTTGATTTTGAAGTCGATCTTGTCCGGTTCGCTATCTATCAGGTCAAAGCGGACCACCGTTTCGTCAATGATCGGGTGGAGTTTTTCGGCGTCCTCGCCGTTGAAGAAGAGTTTGTTAAATTTTTCGATGTCTTCCTCACTGTAGAGTTCAGTGTCGTCGAGGGCGTCCTTGAGATCGTGGAGAACGTTGATGTCGGTCGGTTCGGTGAGCGACGTTGCGGTGTAGAAATCGTCGAATGCTTCCTTGATTTCGGTGGCGGTGTTGTAGAAATCGAGGATGAAGGTGTCCTGCTTCTGCATCTTGGCATTGCAGCGGTTCAGTCGGGACAGGGCTTGGACGGCGAGCACGCCTTGGAGGCGTTTGTCCACATACATCGTGTGCAGGAGCGGCTCGTCAAAGCCGGTCAGGTATTTGTTGGCCACAACCAGCAGGCGGTAGTTGGTGTCGCCAATCTTGATGTTTCCGGCGAGTTTGTCCGGGATGTCCTTTGACGGGAATCCATTGAGAGATTCTTCGGTGTATTCAATGCCATCGACCATCTTCTTTCCGGAGAATGCGACGATGGCTTGGAATGGGGCATTGGCGGCTTTGAGTTCCTTTTGGACTGCCTGATAGTAGCGGATAGCGCTTTCGATGTTGCGGGTGATGACCATGCCGCGTGCCTGGCCTCGTAACTTCTTGGTGGCGACAACCTGGCTGAGGAAGTGGTCCACCATCAGCGCGGCCTTGGTGGCGATGGTTTGCTGGTGACTCTCGACGTAGGCGCGAAGTTTTTTCTGCGCTTTGACGGTGTCGAAATCCGGGTTTTCTTCGATGGACTTCTGGACCTCGTAATAGCTCTTGTAGGTCGTGTAGTTGGCGAGCACGTCGAGGATGAAGTCCTCTTCGATGGCCTGCTTCATGGAATACAGGTGGAAAGGATCAAAGCCGCCCTTGGCATTGCGGGTGCCGAATTTTTCAAGGGTGGCTTTCTTGGGAGTCGCGGTGAAGGCGAAGTAGGAGGCGTTGTTGCCCATCTTGCGCCGCTCCATTGCTTGCAGGATCTTGTCCTGATAGTCTTCGGGGTCCTCGTCTTCGGTCGCGCCAAGCACAGCGGTAGCGGAATCGGCAGCGCTGCCGCTTTGGGAAGAATGGGCTTCGTCGATGATCACGGCGAATTTTTTGCCGCTCATGTCGGCGATGCCATCGACGATGAATGGGAATTTCTGGATGGTGGTGGTGATGAGCTTTTTGCCAGCCTCCAGGTGGGCGCGGAGTTCGACGGCGCTGTTGGCGTGGGCCAACAGGTTCTTCACCTCGGCGAACTGCCGGATGTTCTTGTCGATCTGCCGGTCGAGCACGCGGCGGTCGGTGACGACGATCACCGAGTCGAACAGATTCTCCTGCCCGGTCTTGTCATAGAGTTCCAAGAGTTGATAGCCGAGCCATGTGATGGAGTGGGATTTCCCCGATCCGGCGGAGTGCTGGATGAGGTAGCGCAGGCCGAGGCCATGGAATTGCACGTCAGCGAGCAACAGGCGCACGACCTGGAGTTGTTGGTAGCGCGGGAAATAGAGCGTTTCCCTGGATTTTCCGGCCTTGTCCTTATCCAAAGTGAGCTTGGCGTAGTGCTCGATGATGTTGCTTAGGCTGTGACGGCTGAGGATTTCCTGCCAGAGGTAGGCGCTTTTGTGGCCATTGGGATTGACCGGGTTGCCCTTGCCCTGGCCGTTGGGCAGACCTTTGTTGAACGGCAGGAAATAGGTGCCTTTGCCATCGACCTTGGTCGTCATCCACACCTCGTCGGGATCGACAGCGAAATGCACGAGGCAGCGCCGGAATTGGAACAGCGTCTCTTTAGGATCGCGGTCGTCGCGGTATTGCTTTTTGGCGTGGTTGACGTTCTGGCCGGTCCACGGGTTTTTGAGTTCCATGGTGGCGATTGGCAGGCCATTGAGGAAAACCACCATGTCTACCGACTTGTGATCGACGCTGGAAAAATAGACCTGCCGCGTGACTGAGAAAATATTGGACTCGAACTTGGCGGTAACATCCGGATTGAGATCGTTGTAGGGCAAGCGATAGAGCAACGTGAAGTGCGCGTTGTCCACATCCAGCCCTTTCTTCAGCACGGCGAGAATCCCATCCTTCTTCAGCTTGCGGTGTAGGCGTTCGAGAACCTGGCGCTTCCAGTCCGCCTTGTAGTAGAGCTTGGCTAGTTCCGTTGCCTGGGTGGTTTCAAGGAATTGCCAAAACTTCGCTTCGTCGATGGCGAACTCGGTGTTGAAATCCGTGGCCTTGCCTCGCAGGTAGCCCGCGCCCTTGCGGGTTGGATAGTTAGATGGATCTTCCTTGAAATTTCCGTTATCAGATATCGCCCCGCTTACCCCGCCGGTGAGATGGCGTTCGATGCAGGCTTCAAGGGCGGCTTCGTTGGTGTTGGTGCTCATGAGGAAGATTCGGTCCAACCAATTTCAGGACTCCAAACTTGGCCCTCTGCGTCTCCTGTAAGGATTGGTTGTAGAAATGCGGCGACCCTGCCAATGACATCGGCAAGATTTGGTGCAGAGAGCTTGCCTTTACGCCGAAAGGCATCCCATTGAAGCACTTTCCCCGCATCGTTGGCAAAGGTTTCGGTTAGGGCAATGGGAGGAGTCTTCGGGATTGGATTTTTTCGCCGCGCAAAAGTCGCCCGTACGGAATCGATGAGGAGGTCTCCCGCAAATTCCTGATGCTGGCTCAACCAGTGCAGGTCGAAAAAGTCCTTCATGCGACTGTTGTCCAATCCCAGCGACACCGCCGCTTCCAGTTTTTCGGCGACTACCGTCTCAGGAGGATAGATCAAGAGCCGCGCAGGGGGGAAATCGAGCAGTTCCTGCCACTCCGCCTCCACGGCTCCCGGCGTGATCGCGTCTCCGAATCCCACATCGATCTGGAGCGAAATTCGCGCACCGGCGAGGCGGACGCTTATGACCGCGCGAACGCCGCCGTAGGCGAGATCATCGCGGATCGGTCCGGTTTTGACCTCACCCCACTCCAAGCCATCCTCCTGCTCGACCGATTTCTGAATCAGCTCGGTGAAAACGGATTGAATGGCTTCCATGGAAGAATCCCCAAATCCAAGCAAATCGAGATCCCGGGTGGGGCGATGTTGTTCAGCTCCCCAAATTCTGAAGAGTTGAGCGCCCTTCAAGATGAAACGGTCGCGATAAGGGCTGTTCGCCAGACGATAGAGAAAACGCCCGGTCACATACTGTTCCATGAGCACGTCGAAGGACTCGCCGCTCTCGCGCGAAAGGTTGAGAAGGCGTGCCCGGACAGAAGCGGCAGGATTCTTCATATCATGGCCTCCAGATACGGTTGAACCACCTTTCCGATCCGCAGAAGGCGAGCCATGCGCCCGATTTCACCGATGGTGGCTTTTCGCTCTCTCACGGTTTCCCTCAGTGCTTCCACGCAAACGTCGATGCCGAGTTTGTTGCGATGCTTGAAACAATCCGCCACCGTGCGCGCTGGCGTGGTGATCGGAACGCTCGTCCCCCCGAGTTGGTGGATTTCCACGCCTTCCACCTGTAGTGACTTCACACGGGTCCGTATCACACGAATCGGCGGCCATTCGATTTTCGGAACGCGCGATTGGCTGGGAAGCTGGATCCAGACTTCGTGAGCCTGCTGCGTTCCGATGTCGTGGAATTTCAGCGCGCTGATCAGCACAATCACCGCGCGGGGCGCACTCTTCACGACTTGGATGAGATCGTGATTCTCCGAAACAGGCGCGTCCGTGTGACAGTAAATCCCCCGTCGCACCCGATTCAGCACCCCCTGCTCGACCAGCCGGGTGATGCTCTGGTCGGAAATCCCGGCCTCAAGCAGTTGCCGTGTCGTCAGCACCTCATGGGCTGGCGCGAGGGATCGGAGCTTGCTTTGGAGAGTTGAAGACATGCGGATGTCGGAAAACGTCACACATTGTTACCAAAGTGTGACGTTTGGCAATATAATTTCCACTCCAGAAGAAAATGGATTCTTCTCCCAGCCAAGGCTCTGGGGGCTTTGACGATCTCGTGGATGTGGGCGGCGGGGTGGCGGTAGGGCATGATTTAGAAGATTAACTCACTCGAATTCTATTCAAATTGCAGTTCATGAGAGGAAGAAAGCAGACTCCATCAAGGTTTGTTCGACTGATCCACCCAGATGCGGGAGAGACAAACCCCATCCAAATGATCGAAATCCTTATCGGTGGTGAGGAGAATGGCCTTGCTCGCACAACTGGTCGCCGCGATCCAGAGATCGTTCTGCTTCATGCTGACCGCAGGTTTGCGCGGCGGCGGAAATGAAGTGTCCGTGACTGGCGCTCCGTGCGTCCACGTGTCAATGACGGCGTATGCATTTAGGATGCTCTCCTTGTTCACATCAACTGTTGGAAATTGATTGAGAACCTTCGCAAGCCCCTCGCGTTTCTGCACGCCCCATCCGCGTCTCTCGGCCAGGGCCAGGATTTCGCCCCGACAAATGACGGAGGTGAACACCATGTTAGAAGAGTTTCCCAAATCGTATTCATGATATGCCCATTGTGCCCAGGCCGCCTTGCGGGTGAACCCCAGCAGCATGTTGGTATCGAGAAGAAAGCGTTTCATGGATTAGCTGAGTTGTGCCATCAGTTCCTCAAGAGGTTCGTCACCGGGCCAAGCGCCCCAGAGGATCATCGGATCATTGAGCTTGGACGCGAGCGCGGTATCTGGAAACAGATCGCTTTGCGCATGCGGGTTGGAAACCATGGGAAGAGCCTCGAAGATCTCATCGCCGTCCGCTTTCAGGCTCAACTTCCGCGCGTCGATCAACCGGGCTTGTCCGTTCGCCTTGAAATGCACCATTCCTTCCACGGTGACGGCTTTCCCCCAGAGATGCCGGAGTGATTCGCCGTCCAGGAATTCGGGATGAACCCGGCCTAACAACTTCTGGCCATTCAGGAGGAACAAGCGGAAGCGGCCCGCGCTGTGTTTGATCTCGTCGAGATTGCCGCTGACGATGAACGCCTTGGGCTCCGGGAGTTGGCGTTTGCGCTCCGCAATCCGCTCAAAGCTGCTCTCCGAAAGCTGAAACGTGCCGCGTGCGTTGGAGGTGGATTTGAACTCATAGCGGACTCGTGCCGAGCGCACCGCCTTTTTGAATTCAAGCACCGCCTCCAGCACCGAGGAATCAAAGCGGTCACTGGTGTCACCGTCTGACTTCGCTTCCTCAATGGCCAGCGCGGCCAAGTCGAGCGCGGTGTCACCTGCTTCCGGTGATTCACGCCAGAATTCGCTTTGTGCAAACTGATCGTGGGCCGTGACCAGGAGCAAGGGCGCGTCGATGTCCAAAATGGTGGAGCCTTTCTTCATTCCAGTAATCGTGAAATCAATGCTGGCCTCCAGCCACGCGGGTCGGGTGCCTTGCACGCTGCCTTCGCCGGTCGCTAGAAGACGGGTGCATCGCTCGGCGGTCCTCAGCAGCGCGCCGAGGACTTTGTGCAGGTCATACGCCTTGATTTGCCCCTTGGCTTCATCAAGGCCTTCCAAACGAAGTTGGTAATGTTGGGTGTTCATCGTGGCTCCTTTCTAACATGCGACAGCGCAAACGATAGCCCGTGGCGGATCTCGGCAATTACCAGCGACTCCTGCCAAGAAGCGTGCGGGAGATGGCGGGCGGCATCGGGTATGAGTGGCTCGGCGAAGGTGCTCATAGCAAACCTCCTTTTAACCAGCCCGTCAACCTTCCCATACGCCCCGCAACCCGAAAACCGCCGGAAATATGGTCGCAGGCAGGGACCGACCTCCGGGCGGTCCGCGAGAATGGCCCGCGAATGACTGGCCATGGAACGATTTTCCAGCCTGGCATGGGCCACTTCATTCGCTTTCCATTCGCCGGACCGTTGCGGAGAACGGTCCCTGCCAGCCTTTAGGCGCCTTCTCAGCCCATGGCTGCCGCGCTTCTTCGGCGACACACGCTGGCCTGCGACCAAAGCTTTCGGTGCTTGGACGATCTCGTGAATGCGGGCGGCGGGGTGGCGGTAGGGCATGAATTGTTAGATTTTGATTCTTCCAGTGACGGCGTGGGCGATGAGAGTGCTGCGGAGAGATTTGAGGGATTGGATTTGGCGATCAATCGATTCGGTGGCTGTTGCGACTCTTGCGAAGCAGTCACTGAGCCAAGCGACAATTTGCATCTGCTCATCCACGGGAGGTAATGGGACGTAGATTTGCCCGACTCGGGAAAACGTTAGGTTTGCTTGATTCAAACTTCTCAAAGCCATGGATCGTGCTTCGAGAAGGAATGAGTCATCACCCATCAACAAATTCAACCACTCAGGGTCGGCAATGATTGAGGTCCTCAATCGAACCAAATAGGAGGCGTATGTGATCGTCTGTGAAAACTCAAAATCTACCGACCGATATATGCCGGTCTTGCCAACCAGATCAAAGCTGTTCGTCCGATTGAAAAGGAGATCCTTGTCTTGCAGGATTAGATTGGACGGGCATTTGTTTAGACGATTCGCGCCATCTGGAACTATTTTCATTTTTTGAATCTGTCCCATTCCCAAATACGTGTAGTCGCCCTCGTCTGTTGAAGGCTCCGAAAGTCCGTATTCTTGCTCTCCAACGCATCGCTTGAGTTGCACTACCTCCCAATGCGCCGGAATCTCCCCGATCCATTCGATACCGGAAGGTTTGAGTTTGGCGTTGGGGTTGAGGCCTCGGGTGACGGCGCGGTTGATGAGGATGGCTTTTTGCTCGTCGAGGAGTTCAATCTGGCGCTGCTTTTTGGCAATCAAGGCGTCGATCTCCACCGTTTTCTGATCGAGGAAAGAGACGATGCGTTCTTGTTCGGGTTTGGGTGGGAGTGGGAGTGGGAGGTTCTTGAACTCATTAAAGTTAATGCTTTCGCGCAGTTCCATGATTCCATAGGAGATCTTGGAGAGACTTTTCTGGAAGTCCCTGATTTGAAAGAGATAGCCGTAGAATCGATTATTCAAATAATCGTAACGCGGCTGCATCACGAAGTATACCTTACTGAGAGCACCATGGTATTCCGAAATCCCGAGCGATCCGATGATTGCGTTCATCTTGTTGATGACAAGATCCCCAGGACAAACAATCTTATAGGTTGTGATGTCCTCCGACATCTTATTTCCGACATTACCCTTTTCTGTGTAAGGAATCACCCCGCGATCCTTCATAACGGACAAGATGAAATCCGTTTTGGTTCCTTCATTGGTTTCCCCGCGTTCTTTGAGGATTCCACGTAATGATCTAACTTCCCAATGCACCGGCACCGCGCCGAGCCATTCGACGCCGGAGTCCTTGTAGCGCGGATAGCGCGGGAGGGAGAATTTTGGATTCTGGATTTTGGATTTTGAATGGGTCATGTGTCGCCTCCGTTCTCATTATCCCAACGGGATTCCGTATCATAGCGAAGGGTTGCCGCGCAGCGGCTACCCTGGAAAAACCCGGAACAATAGATTATACCCCAACGGGGTTGTGTCCTGCGTGGCGCGTCGATCCCGGAAGAGGACACAACCCCGGTGGGGTTGATGATTGCGGGGCGTGTGATCCCAGGGTAGGCGCGATGCGCCAACCCTGGGCTATGGGATGGAACCGCGTTGCGGTAGGTATATTTATCCCAACGGGATTCTGCGGATTCAATCCCAGACATATTTCTCATCCCATGGGATGGAGTGGCGTTTGAGGAATGCACGGTATTCGTCCTGAAATGTGGTCTTGCGGTGGTGTTCTTCTTGATTGGCGATATAGCGTTCGACCGTTTCAAGATTCGAGGCGCTGACGGAGAAGATACCATAGCCGGATTGCCAAGCGAAGTCGCGGAGTGATGGATCGCGTTGTTTGATCCAGAGTGAGGACACGCGTTTGAGTTCCTTGACCCAATCGGCCTGGGTGATGGTGCGGGCGTGGTGGGCGAGAATGTGGACGTGGTCGTCCACCCCGCCGATGATGATGGGCACACAGTCGAGTTGTTTTGAGATCCCGCCGAGATAGGCGTGGGTTTCGGCGCGGAGGGCGGGATCGCGGAGGAATGGGTGACGGTCCTTGGTGGAAAAGACGAGGTGAAGATAAACGGCAGAGAGGGATTGTGACATGGCGTCGCGGGGAAGACACAACCCCGTTGGGGTTGGGATTTGGATGGGACGATGATCCCAGGGTAGGCGGAATACGCCAACCCTGGGCTATGGGATGGAACCGCGTTGCGGTAGAAGATGAACCACTCGACGCCGACCGAGATGATGGCGTCCAGATTGTAGTGTTGGGTGTCGTAGGATTTGCCGTCGGCGGCAGTTATCCGGAATTTCCGGACAACTGAATTCTCGAATAACTCGTTGCTGGTGAATATATTTTGGAAATGTTCGCTGATGGTTTTAACCGACACGCCGAAGAGTTCGGCAATGAGTTTCTGGGTAAGCCAGATGGTTTCATCCTCATAGCGCACGTCCAAGCTCTCCTCCCCGGCTTGGGCCGTGAAGATCAGGAACTCCGCCGTGCTGTTGCGGATCTGTTTTTTCTCGTCGCTCATATCGGGTGGTGTGTGGCTCTCTTCCATTCTCAATTCACGATTCAAAATTCAAAATTCTCTCAAGCAGCCCTTCGGTCTCGGCTTCGAGGTCGCGGATTTCCTTCACGACTTCGGCGAGGTCGCGGAGCGGCTGGTGGACGTAGAAGTATTTGTTGAAGGAAATTTCGTAGCCGATGACGGTTTTACTGTCGTCGATCCACGCGTCCGGGACGTGGGGAAGAACCTCCCGGATGAAGTATGCGTGGATTCCACCCTCGTATGTTAGAGGGATGTTTTCGGTATCGCGGAGTTCGCTGTCCGGGAGGAATTTTGAATTTTGAATGGTGAATTTTGAATTGGGATTCTGAGTTTCACTATTCTCCATTCTCAATTCACCATTCCTGACGCATTCTGCGTCGGGATCGCGCCATGAGACGGCGTCGAGGATGGTCTTGAGCTGAGGCGCGCCGGGTTTGAGCTTGAGTTTCTTGAGCGCGTCTTTGACGTCCTCGGTGAATAGGGTGCAGTCGTTCCACGTTTTCGCGCCAAGTTGTTGGTGGAGTTTTTCGGCGATTTCCAACAACTCGCGGCGGGCGAGCCAGAGCTTGGGATCAAGGAGTTTTTTCAAGTTCGCGCCGGTGAGTTCGATTTGTTCGTGGTCGAGCCAGCGTTGGACTGATTCTTTTTTTCCGGCGAGAAAGTCCTTCTGATAAACCGCAGCACCCCATTGGGAAAAGATCCACTCCATTTCGGTGGCGAGGGATTTGTCGAAGCGCAGCGGGGCGATGCGCTCGGCAGTGAATTGGGCAGACTTCCGCAGCGGGCGCTCGACCGTGACTTTCCAGTAACCGAATTCCTTGTTGTCGAAGACCTGGGATTTGAGGCCATCGACCGACTGCTTGCCGGTGTCCAGCAGATCGAGGTAGGCGCGGGTGATTTGCGAGAGGTGGTCGTCGGTGAAGGCGCAGTTTTTCGCCCCTAGGTTTTTGCGGAGCTTTTCGTAAAGTTGGGAGGCATCTATGAGCTGGACCTTGGCCTTGCGGTCGGGTGTTTTTTTGTTGGAAAGCAGCCAGATGTAGGTGGTGATGCCAGTATTGTAGAAGATGTTGTTAGGAAGCTGGATGATGGCTTCTAACAAATCGTTCTCGATGAGGTATTGACGGATGTTGCTGGCACCGCCGCCGGCATTGCCGGTGAAGAGGGCGGAGCCATTGTGGACGGTGGCGATGCGCGATCCCGCCGGGGAGTCTTTGAGCCGCTTCATCTTGCTCACCATTTCCATGAGGAAGAGGAGCTGGCCGTCATCCACGGCGGGCGCGGCGGAGACTGTCTGCTCCTCGCCGGAGGCGTCGGGCAGTCGGACCTCGAAGCGGGGATCAATGATGACGGTGTTCGCGCCGTTTTTCTCAAGGATTTGGCCTTGGTCGGTTTTCCAACTCTTGCCGTAGGGCGGATTGGAGAGCATGAAGTCGAAGCGAAGGCCGGAGAACTCGTCGGTGGCGAGGGTGGAGCCGTAGCGGATGTTCTCGGGGTTGTTGCCCTTGATCATCATGTCGGACTTGCAGATGGCGTAGGTCTCCGGGTTGACCTCCTTGCCGTAGAGGTAGATTGCGGCCTTCGAGCGGATGGAACCCTCGGGATCAAGGATGAAGTCCTGGGCCTCGGTGAGCATGCCGCCGGAGCCGCACGCGGGATCGTAAATGGTGATGACAGGCGGCAGCTTTTTCTTCACCGGCTCGAACAGCAGGTGGACCATGAGCTGTATCACCTCGCGGGGTGTGAAATGCTCGCCAGCCTCTTCGTTGTTCTCTTCATTGAACTTGCGGATGAGTTCCTCGAAGACGTAGCCCATGCCAAGGTTCGTTAGACCCGGGAGCTTCCGGCCGTCCGGGCCGATGGCGTCGTGGTGGGAGAGGTTGATGTCCGGGGCGACGAATTTCTCGATGACGCCGTGGAGCGCGTCCGCCTCGCCCATCTTGCGGATCTGGTTGCGGAGATCGAACTTGGCGATGATTTCGGCAACATTGTCGCTGAAGCCGTCGAGGTAGTGGTTGAAGTTGGCTTCGAGCTGGGAGGGATTGCCGAGCAGACCCTTGAGGGTGAATTTCGAGGTGTTGTAGAAGACCTGGCCGGAGGCTTCGCGGAGTCCATCGGGGTCGAGGATGGCCATTTTCGCCTCGGTTTTCTGGAATTTCACCTCGGCGAGCACGGCTTCCTTGGTTTCCTCCAGCAGGCAGTCGATCCGCCGGAGAACGAACATGGGAAGGATGACATCACGGTATTTTCCACGGACAAAGACATCGCGGAGGCAGTCGTCTGCGATGGACCAGATGAAGGAGACGATTTTGTTGTGGGTGGCGTGGTCCATTGGGAATACTTGAAATCAGGCAATCAAACGTGCCCGCCCCAAGCGATCCACGCCATCCCGGGTGGGTTCATGGGCGTGGAATTTCGCGTGGTAGGGGGTCATGATGAATTCACCCGATCAAGTGAACGCGGAGGATTCAAGCCCTTCGGCATCAGGGTGGAAAGGCAAATTTTCGTTAGCTGCGATGATTTCCGGGATTGGGACGCGCCGTTAGGGATTTTCCGCAGGCTCCCCGTTGTTCGAGACCCCGTGGGACCTGCCAGAGGTGGCTTGCATTGAGTCCGTTCTACCGCTTCAATGTCTGGCCGACCACCCGCAGTCGGAACACAACCGTTAAAAAATGGTAAAATCAAGCACTCGACGGTCACAGACCGCCGCTCCAATTTATGTGGCTGGAATCCGCAGCTACTCGCTGGGCGGGGCGACTTCGCGGGTGGCGGCACCGTTGGTCTCGCTGAGGATGAGGATGGCGAATTTCCCGATCACGGGCAGCGCGGCGGGCTTGAGCACTTCAATGCCCTACGGTTTCTTCCTGAGATTCTCCAAGTCAAAATGGGGTTGCTGCTCGACTTCGCGGTCCGGGCAGGCCCGCTGGCGCCCACCGGCACGGATCCGCTGGCGGGCCGGTTCTACCAGGTGTTGGCCGGCTTGGCACCCGCCTGTGCCGCGCTGCCCACGGTGCTCGCCGCCATGCCGGAGGCCGACCCGGCGGCAGTGGCGGAACGAGTCATGGATGGCATCACCCGCGGCTTCATCCGGCCGCGACTCGAGCCGGTGGAGTATTCCCGCATCCCGTCCGAGCGCCCGGCACTCACCCCCCCTCGCACTGGCCAGCACGCGGCGGCAGCTCCCCCTGGTCGATAGTTGGCAGGTGCCCTGTGCGTTTCCACCCGCCCACTACGCCGTCCTCGCCGCGATGGACGGCAGTCACTCCGTGGCCGGCCTCGCCGCGCTGGCCGCGTGCCACTGCCCGGAATTGGCCTTCACCCCCTGGCTGCACCACCTCGCCGGCCGCAGGTTTTTCGGCTGACCCAAATAGGCGGAATAGTGCTTGCCGCCTCGCCGATCCGGTGCTATCCTCCGCGCCCCATGAAAATTCGTTCCCTCGTTGTTGCGTTCATCGCCCTCGCGTCCTTGCCATCCGTCCTGCCCGCCGCCACTCTCGGCGAGATGACCCGTTCCGCCGACGTGGAATGGATGATCGGCAAGTGGGCCAGCGAAGACGGCAAGGTCTCTTTCAGTTACACCTGGAAGCTCGATAGGCACGCCCTGGCCGTCACCTTCAAAATGGGTGAACACGAGAGCGAAGGCATGATCCTCGTCAAACCCGGCACCGACGACGTCATCTACGGTGGCGCCGACAACAGAGGCGGCATGGTCGTCGGCAAGTGGACCAAACTCAACGACAACCCGACCCTCATCAGCACCCACACCGACGCCGAAGGCAACCAGCGCAAAATGGCCGTGGAATATGTCAAGACCGATGCCAACACCATCACGGTGAAACTCCACACGGTGGGCGATGACGGCCAGCCTGCCCCTGCGGCGGACCGCGAGGTCATCTTCAAACGCCAGCCCTAAGCCTGCTAGGAATTTGCTTTCGGAATTGGTGCGCATGAGGGGCTAAAGAGCAGGTAACCTTCGATTTGCGTGCTCCGCCGGCTTGACTCCGGGCGCCATCTCTGCCAGATATGGCGCATGACAAGCTTCTTCATTGAACTCAGGGCGATGCTGCGCGGCAAGCTGACTTTGAGCGCCGTCGGCGAGGTGCCCGGCTAATCCCGAACCCATGCGATGAAACGTTCCCAACAGAGATTACTGGCGCTGCTTGCATCACTCCTGGTGGTGCTGGTCGTCTCCGCCTTGCTGTACATGGCGGGGATGGCTCATCTTGAGGGTGATCCGCGAGGGTTCTGGCAAGCGCTGGAATGGGCCGCCGAGACGCTTTCCACCACCGGTTACGGTGCCGATTCTTCATGGAGCCATCCGCTGATGGTCTGCCTGGTGGTGCTGGTGCAGTTTCTGGGGGTCTTTCTCGTTTTCCTGATCTTTCCGATCTATCTGATTCCCTTCCTGGAGGAACGCTTTGAAATCCGTCTGCCGGGTGACTGCACGGCTGCCCGCAATCATGTGTTGATCTACCGCAACGGCCCGGCGGTCGCCTCTCTGATCGAGGAACTGAAACTGGCAGAGGTGACTCCGATCATCATTGAGGAAGACGAGGCCGAGGCCCGGCGGGTGCTGGAAGCCGGCCACCGCGTGGTTTACGGAAGCCTGGAGGGAAACGTCATGACCCGGGTCGCGCTCTCCAAGTCCCGCGCACTGATCCTTAACAGCAGTGACCATCGCAACGCCGCAATCACGATCACCGCACGCCAACTCGGATTCTCCGGCGACATCTTCGGCCTCGTCGAAAATCCCCTGCATCGTCAGCCGACGATTCTGGCTGGGGCCACTGCCGCCTACACCCCGCGCCATGTGCTCGGTGCCGCCCTCGCCGCCCGTGCCAGCCGCAAGGTGAGTCCGACCCTGGGCGGAGTGCAAAACCTGGGACACCGGCTGCAAGTCAGCGAGGTGCGGATCACGCCCGGGAGTGTCCTGGCGGGTCGCACGGTTGCTGAGTGCAAG
The DNA here is from genome assembly GCA_026397725.1 of Verrucomicrobiota bacterium. Lineage (GTDB taxonomy): Bacteria > Verrucomicrobiota > Verrucomicrobiia > Verrucomicrobiales > Akkermansiaceae > Luteolibacter. The sequence goes on from JAPLUI010000117.1 coordinate 38,324, forward strand.
ATCGGCCATGACACCGGGGTCACCGTCATCGGACAATGGGTGAAAGGTCGCTTGAACGCTTCACCCAGATCCGATATGCGTCTGGAACCCGGAGGCATTCTGATCTTGGTGGGGAGCAATGAGAACATCGCAAGGTTCAGCGAGATTTGCTCCGGCACCACGGCCCTCAATCGCGACGGCCCGTTCATCATCGCGGGTTATGGGGAAGTCGGCCGCAAGGTGGAGCAATTGCTGCGGGACGCCGGCGAGGAAACCCGCGTCATCGCACAAGAATCCGTCTCCGGCGTGGATCTTGTCGGCAATGTCCTTGATCCGGAGTTGCTGGTCAAAGTCGGAGTGCAGGAGGCACAGGCGGTCATTTTGGCCCTGAGCGAGGATTCCACGACCTTGTTTGCCACGGTGATTCTCAAGGATATGGCGGCGCATGTGCCGGTCATTGCGCGGGTGAACCGCCCTGAAAACGTCGAGCGCATCCACGCCGCCGGCGTCGATTTCGCGTTGTCCATCAGCCAGGTCACCGGCCAGATCCTCGCCCGCAAACTCCTCGGCAAGCGGGCGGTGTCACTCGACCAGGCCTTGAAGGTTTCGATGGTGACATCGCCGAAACTGGTGGGCGGTCATCCCACCGCCCTGCGGATTCGCGAGCACACCGGATGCTCGGTCGTGGCGGTGGAACGCGGCGAGGAGGTGCTGGTGCGGTTTGAGCGCGAGTTCGCCTTCGAGGCCAGCGACTCGGTGTACATTTGCGGCAGCGAGGAAGCCACCCGGAAATTCGCCGCCGAATTCCCCGTCGCGAAATCCAACCCGTCCTAGCAGCGCCAGGGGGCCTGACCGATCGCATGAAATATCCGCCCAGGGGCGGTTTCCAGCAAGCCAGAACTCACAGCACATGCCATTTTCTCGCAGGAAAACCTGGAAATTGCATTTTTCCTCAGATTTTTCTTGGCAATTGGCCAAGCTTGGTGTGAAAATTCCGTCCGTCGTTGGGAGCGCTGTGTTCTGAGCGATTGGGTTTCCATCACAAAAATGCGAAAATGATTACCATGAAAAAGTGTGCATTGATACAAGTAACGGGTGTTTCGATGAAGCACGTCGGTTTAGGTCTGACGGCTTCGTTGGCAATGGGGGTGGCGGCCTGCGCGGCCACCATTTGGACTGACAACTTCGATTCGTACGCCGCCGGCACCTACCTGAATGGTCAGGGTGGCTGGACCGACACGGCGAGCGCCAACAACTACCAGTTCGTCGCTGCCGGCGTCAACGGCAGCGTTGGAGTCAACAATGGCGGCGGTTCTCAACAAATGAACTGGACCAGCCATCCCTGGGATTGGGCAGACGTGGCGGTGGGCGCGAGTGTGGTCGTGGGTATGGATTTCCAGGCCAACGGCAGCGGGCAATTCGACGACGACCGCGTCGGCTGGGTTCTCGCCGCTGGCGCCGGTAGCAGCAGCTATCATTTCGGGGTTCAACTCGACAACTCCGACAATGGGGCTCCCGGCGGACTCGGCACCTACTTCCGCGACAACAGCGGTAATCGCGTCTTGACTTCCAAGTTAATCCCTTGGGCATCCTTGAGCACCAGTCTCAGCAACTGGTACCGCGAGCAGTTGACTGTCAAGAAGTTGACCAGTGCCTTGGGCGTTGGCGGGGCACAAGTGGACGTATCCTTCTGGGCCTTGGACGCCTCCGGCAACCCTGTCGGAAGCCCGCTGACCGCGTCCTATGGCACCATCGACACCTCGGCGTTGAGGGGGTTTAGCGGCACGGTGTACCCGATGTTCAAGAACTATAGCGCTACAGGTGGCAACGCCGACAACGCCTACTTTGGGATCATTCCGGAAACAGGCTCGTGGAGCTTGCTGGCCGTCGGTGCCTTGGCACTCAGTGCCCGCCGCCGCAGGGCTTGATGTTGGTCCCGTGACGACTTTGAAAGAGAGCCCGGCTCGATTGCCGGGCTCTTTGTCGTTTCAACCACACGGCAACACCTTGGGTGATTGGTGCGATGAGTGAGTTCCATGGGTCTTGCCTGACCCGCCAGCATCAGGGACTCCCCGCAGTCTGGCGGACAACCAAGGTCATGAAGAGGCGGGTTTGCCCGGGTGCCGGATCCGGCGCAACAACCCGGATGAGGCGACGGTTGGTGAGAGGACCGGTAGTGTAGGTTTGGTCGAATTCCGGATTCAACCCGGCCAAGGCGGCCTCGTTCCATGCCTGCAAATCGTTAGAAACGCCGAAGAAGTAAGCGACGTCCGTTGGTGGAGGCGCGGGAAGGTGGAATTCAAAGGCGCTTTTCGCCGGATTGGCGCTGGATGGGGTGAGCCGGGGCAACATGGAAAGTTCCGGGTTCCGCGAACTCAGGCCCAGCCCGTAGCGCAGCAGATTGGCCACCCCACAGCCATCCGGGTCGGCTGCGGGATGAGCCAGTCCCAGGCCCTGTTCCGCAGGCGTGAAGTTTGCCTGGACCCAGGCCTCATAGCCTGTCAGGGGGGCGGTTCCGCCAGCGACGTCATCCATCTGGAATTTTGCCAGGCCTCCCACTTCCAGGCGCACCGTGCCCTGCAGTTCTGTGCTCGTGAACGAGCGGGAGACTTCAAGCTTCTGCCAGCCTTGCCCCACCGCGTTGATGGCATGGGCAATCACGGCGGGACTGAAAAAATCGGTCCCAAGATAGATGCTCAGATGAGGAATGTAGATCGGCGGCAGCCCCGGACTGGAGCTGACTTCGAGGAGCTTGATCCAGGCGCTGAAGCGATAGACCGGGCCTGCGGTGAGGCGGGCCTGGATTTCCTGTGAGATCAGTGCAGGCGGACCCAACCCTGTGACTTCGAGCCCGTATTGGCCGCTGCGGGCCGCTGCAGCCACGGGAGCCGGGGACGCTGGGCTCATGCCATTCGACCATGGTGCCATGGCCCCCGACTCGAAGTCACCGTTGACTATGATCGGATCCGCCAGCACGGGGAAACTGCCGGCGGCAAGCAAGACCGCGCAGGCAAGGGCAGCGCACGACGGACGATGAAACGCCGGGAAGCGGGCCGGGCGGCCCAAGCCTCCTGTTGCTCGACGCTCCGCGTGCGAAAGAATTCTACAATCAGCCAGGCTCGTTTTCATGGACTTCTCCTTTGCTATGCGGAGTTGCCTCCCCCGGCATGCTGAAGAGAGCACAGCACGGAGACCTCAAACAACTCCTGAACGAATACTGAATCCTCCCGAGTCGAGCGCAAGGCATTTCACACACGGTGCGGAAAAATTCGGATACCCCTTGGGGTCGTTTGCTGGAACTGCCTGCCGCATGTCTCAATTCGCACTCCGCCCGGGGCCACCCTGCCGCACGGGTCAAACTCGTCGCAAGCCAGCAACTCACTCCGTTTCAATCGGACATCCAATAGACATCCGGGAGTCAACGATTCTTGATAAATGGAGACTGCTATAATTCGAGGTAAATTTCTCGACCATTCAGAGGCCGACTCAGGAAGTCTGACCTTGCTGGACGTCGGCAAAATCCGTTCGAGTCGGTCAGGGCACGTAGGCTTTCAGCAGTTCCTCGGCCTTGTCGGCGGTGACGCCTTCGTGGAAATCGTCGTTCACCATGCACACTGGCGCGGTGCCACAGGAGGCGAGGCACTCGGCGAACTCGACGGAAAAATTCCCGCAGGGGGACACCGCTACAGGATGATGGTGGGGGTCGAGTTGCTCGCGGTCGATGCCGGTGAGTTCGCACAGGCGTGCCATCAATTCGTGGCTGCCGCCCATGGCGCAGGACAGGGTGCGGCAGACGCGGAGGTGGAATTTGCCGGGGGCGGACTGGCGGAAGCCGGGATAGAAGGTGACCACTTCGAGCACCTTGATGGGTTCCAGTTCGAGGGTGGCGGCGACCCAGTCGATGGCGGCGGCGGAGATGAAGCCGAAGCGGTGTTGCACGAGGTGCAGCAGGGGCAGGGTGGCGGAGCGTTTGTCAGACGGGTAGTGGGACATGCGCTCGGCCGCTGCCGCCGCCAGCTCCGGCGTCACGCCGAAGGGGGTGAAGTGGGGGGTGCCCGGGGTCGGGGGCGAGGCGATGGAGGCATCGAGAATGGAATCGGACATGGGGCGGAGACTTCAGATTTGAGATTTCAGCATTCCGGCATTGACCCCTAGCGGTCACATTCGCCCATGACGAAATCCAGGGAGCCGAGGATGGCGGGGACGTCTGAAACCATGTGGCCTGGCAGCAAGCGGGAGACGATGGAAAGGTTGCAGAATGAGGGGCTGCGGATTTTCAGGCGGTAGGGCACCCCACCCCCTTTGGAGTGGATGTAGAAACCGAGTTCGCCTTTGGGGTTTTCCGCAGCAAAATAGACCTCGCCCGGCGGGGCCTCAATGCCTTGCGTGGCAACCATGAAGTGATGGATCAGTTCCTCCATCGACGTGAGCACGCTTTCCTTGTTAGGAAGCATGCTTTTGGGGTCGGTGAGATTCACCGGGCCGGCGGGCATTTTGGCGAGCACCTGGCGGCAGATGGCAACGGCCTGGCGAACTTCCTCCATGCGGATGAGGTAACGGGCGTAACAATCGCCTTCAGCCGTCACCGGCACCTCGAATTCGTAGTTTTCGTAGCCGAGATAGGGACTGTCCTTGCGAAGGTCACGCGGCACGCCGGAGCCGCGGAGGTTGGGACCGGTCAAGCCCCAGGCAATGGCGGACTCACGGGTGATCGCGCCGATGTCCATCATCCGGTCGCGGAAAATCCGGTTTTTGTCTAACAGACGGGAGACCTCACCCAGCGCGACCAGGCAATCGTCCAGGAAACTCCTGACGGCGGTCTCGAAGCCGGGCGGCATGTCGCGGAGTTGGCCACCGACGCGGGTGTAAGACGTGGTGAAGCGCGCGCCGGTGAGTTGCTCGCACAGGTTGTGGACCTTTTCCCGCTCGGTCATGGTGTAGAGGAAAACCGTCATGGCCCCGACGTCCATGGCACAGACGCCGATACCTAACAAATGGGAGGACAGCCGGGCGAGTTCGCAGCACAGCACTCGCAAGGCCTGGCCGCGCGGCGGCAGGGTCCAGTCCATGAGTTTTTCCACGGCACAGGCATAGGCGACGTTGTTGGCGAGCGGCGCGAGATAGTCCAGGCGGTCCGTGTAGGGGACGAACTGGTTGTAGTGCATGTTCTCGGCGATTTTCTCATCGCCGCGGTGGAGGAATCCGACATCCGGGGTGGCCGAGTGGATGACTTCGCCGTCGAGTTCCAGGATCAGGCGGAGCACGCCGTGAGTGGCCGGGTGGGAAGGGCCCATGTTCAGGACCATGCGTTCGCCCATGATGTCATGGGTTTCCGCCTGATAGGAATCGGCGGCCTTCGTCGCGCGGGCGAGGGGGTCCGGGGTCTGAAGTTCGGTGGTTGAGGTGCTCATGCGTTGTGCCGTGGCAAGTAAGGAGCCAAAGCCGGGGTCGCGGCAAGGGGTTTGTGAGAATTATTCACGGGTCGGGGCGGCCATAACGCTCGCGGAACTGCCGGAGCAAATCCCTGACCCGTGCGGAATCGACCGGGCCAGCGGGCTCGGGTGAGGTGACATCCGCAGCCGGCTGGGCGGGAGGTGTCGGGGTCTCTGGGGGGCTGGAGCCATCAGGCGAAGTGGGAGCGGGAGCCTCCTGCCGGGTTGCGGCAGGCTCTGCCGTGTCGATTTCGGGCGCGGCGAGCGTGGCCAAGGCCGGAGCGGCCGCCAGCGGTGGAGACGGTGGTGGCTGTTCCGGCAGGATTCGGCATGGGGATGCCGCAGCCGGAACCATCACCGGTGGTTCCGGCTCCAGCGGCGCAACCAGCGGCGGGGGGGCTGTCACCTCCACCGAACTCGGCTCGGCATCCAGCGCGGCTCCGATGCTTGGCGCGGGCGGTGCGCTCACCTGCGGCGCCGGTTCCTGCCATGCGCATGGCGTGACCGGCGCTTGCGGCGGCGGGCTGGCGGCCGGATCGGACTGCGCTGTGGGCGCGGTTGTCCGGGTGACTGTGAGCCATGCGGCACCAGCCGCACGCAGCAGACTGCGGGCATGACGTTCGGCATGCTCCGGCCCGATGGCTTGCAGCATCCGGGCGCCCAGGCCGGGCACGCGGGACTCCAGCAGCGCTGCCATGGCTTCATCCGTCAAGGGTTCGAGTTCGATGAGCACCTCGGACATGCGGTCGGCCAGACCGTCGCTGAGGCGGGGGACAAAGGCACTTTCCCAGACATCGTGATTGAGGGAGATGATCACGTCCAAGCGCTCCGCAGGCTGCCGCAAGGAGCCCACGAACGAGGTCAGCCGCAGGGCCGCAGTCTCATCAGCGGAGAAGCCTTCCAAGTCATCGGCCAGCAGCACCACGCGCCTCAAGAGTGCCACCAGTGCGAGCAAAGCCGCCAAGCGCTCCATGGCTGCACCGTTCTCCGCGCTGTCAGCAATGGCACCTTGGGACAGCGCGTCCACCCGTCCGGGATGATCGATGGGAGTGGCGGCAAAGCGGAACAGGGCCTCCACCCAGAAGCCGAGCGCATGGGGAGGCAGACCGGTGAGATGCGCCAGTTCCATGCTCAACTGGGGTCCGAGCACCGCGAAGTTATCCCGTGTCCAATGGGCGGTAACGGCGTTCGGGTGATGAAAATCAAAGGTTTCGAGCGGATGGTTGTGCAGCGAGGCAAGCGCCCCATCCCGGTCCTGGCAGGGCACCTCCCCGGAGCTGACCAGCGGTTGCAGCGCCAGCGAAAACAACCGCCGCACGAGCAAATCCAATTCACACAAGGCTCCCGCCGCAGGCAACAAGCGGGTAAGTCGCCGCAGGGTGTCCGCAGTCACTGAGGTGGCATCGATCCGGTTGCCAGCCGCCGCATGGAGCGGGATGAATTCATGGCTGGTGCCCAGGTGATGCTGGAGGTGTGAGAGCAAGTGGGTCTTGCCGCAGCCCGCGCGGGGTGCCCGCAACAGAATGCAACGACCGGCGTGCTCCAGCGGAACGGTGAGCACCTCACACAGGGTTTGATAGGCAAGGCGGTTGACCGCAGCCGCATGCACGCTTGGCAGACGACCGAATGATTCGAAAAGCAACTGAAACGGATGTTCGAGGGACATGGGATGGGAACGCGGGGCTGAGTTTGCGGCACGCGGGGGAATTTCACAAGATCAGAACGGCCAGATCAACGGAATCACCACGCAGGCCGTGATCCAGCAGATCAGGTTCAGGGGAATGCCCACGCGCAGGAAGTCGCTGAAGCGGTAGCCGCCGGGGCCGTAGATCATCATGTGCGTTTGATAGCCCATCGGCAACGCGAAGGCGGTGGAGGAGGCCACCGTGACGGCCAGCACGAAGGGCCGGGCGTCCACGCCAAGTTGATGGGCGAGGGTGACCACGATGGGCACCATCATCACTGCGGTCGCATTGTTGGACAGGACCTCCGTGAGCAACAGCGTGAGCAAGAACACCAGCCACAGGAGCACCATCGGCAACTGTGCCGGGCTTGCGAAGCGCTCGCAGGTTCCCACCAGCCCGTGGGCCAGCCATTCGGCGGTGTGGGTGTTCTGCATCGCCATTCCCAGACCGAGCAGACCATACAACATGATGAGCACCTGCCAATCGATGCTGGCATACGCTTCCCGCGGCGTGACGATCTTCAGCCACAGCAAGGCGAGCGCCCCCACCATCGCCGCATAGTGAATCGGAATCGCCGGAATGGCAATGACCATGCCGTGCAGCACGTCCGAGAGCGTGGCGACCAGCACCACCCCGATCAAGGTGGCCCACGACAAGCTCACATGATGCGCCGGACGTTTCACCTTCACGGAGCGATCCGGTTGGTCGGGGAGATCGGTGAGCACGAAATCCCGCGTGGCATGGATGGCACCCAGATTGCTCAGCGGGGTGATCACCAGCAGGGTGTCGCCAACTTCGAGCGTCAGCTCGGCGATGCGCTTGGTGAGGTTGATGCCGTTGCGATGGACGGCGAGCACCACGCAGTTGTAGCGTTGGCGGAAATCGGCATGCGCCAGCGTCTCTCCCAGCAGCGTGGATTCATCATGCACGACCAATTCCGAGACCAACCCATCGACGGTGGCTAACAACTGGGCCCCGATTTCCTCGAGCAGGGTTTTCGGATTCACGGCCCGCCCGCCGCGGCGGTGCAGCGCGACGAGAAAGCGGTCGTTCTGTTGGATCACGATCGCTGACAATGGCAGCATCAGGCGGGAGCCGCCGCGGCGGACTTCCAGCACATGGATGCCGGACTCGCGATCAGCCAGGGGCGTGGCCATGAGGTTCATGCCGAGCAGCGGGGATTTGCCTCCGAGCAGCAGGTGATAGAGCGGCGAGGTCCGACTCTCGATATCAAGACTGCCCGTGATCGACGAGCGGGAGGGAATCAACCTGGGCCCGAAAATGGTCAGGTAGCCGATGCCGGCGATGGCCAGCGGGATGCCAACCGGGGCGAGTTCAAACATGCTCATCGGGCGCTCGCCGAGATCACGCAGGGTGCCATTGACCAACAGATTGGTGGAGGTGCCAATGAGCGTGCAGCAGCCACCCAGAATCGAGCAGTAGGACAGCGGCATGAGCAGCCGCGAGGCTGGAATATCCTTGGAGCGAGCGAAGCCAAGGGTCACCGGCAGGAGGATGGCGACGATGGCCGTGTTGTTCATCCAGGCACTGAAAAACGCGGTCAGCACCGAAAAGGCCAGAATCGCCACGCGGATATTGCCCGACAGCCGGCTTTTCAGGATTTGGCCGATGTGATCGACCGCACCGGACCGTTCCAAGGCCCCGCCGATGACAAACAAGGCCGCAATGGTGAGCGGGGCCTCGTTCTTGAACACCACCGTCATCTCCTGCAACCCCACCAACCCGAGCGCCACCACCAGGCATAGCACCGTGAGCGCGATCACATCCGGCGAGGCCCATTCGCGGATGAAGGCGACGAGCGTCAAGGCGATCACCAAGAGAGTGAGTGCGATCGGTAAAGTCATGAAATAGGAGAGCGGCGCGGGTTTGTGGCAAGCGCTCCCATGCGGCGTGCGTGGCACTTTGGCAAGCCCGGAGTTCTCATTGGGTTTCAATGGAATCTTTCAGTTGCCCGTTAGTTCAAGTATAAGATTGGACGCGGCTTTGACACTTCTTGGTCTTTCTTGATCATTGAATGTTGGAAGTTGAATGTTGAATGTTGAAATCCTCGGCGTGCCTCATGGGAACCCGCAGCTCTCCCGGTTTAGCCACAGCGGGGTGGCGGGCTGCGCCCTTCCCACCGCACTCCAAACTTTGGCTCGCGCCCGGGCAGGTGAGAGTATGGAGTGCGGTGGCAAGCGCAGCGCGACACCGCTGTGGCCAAGTCCCGGCGACCGCTGCGGTCCAAACATCGTCCGGGTCGTCACCAGGATTCGGCGTTCCCGTTCTCAGCATCAGAACCCGGTGGGCGGGTGTGGCACCGGGAGTAACGTGGGCGCGATAAGGAGCCACCACATTCTTGTGGTGGTAGCGGA
>JAPLUI010000505.1 GCA_026397725.1 Verrucomicrobiota bacterium
CCGCCACCCTCTGCGAAGAAGACCGGGAAGAAGACGCAGGAAGAAGAGTTTTGCTAGAAGCTTTCGAAGAAGATCTAACGCAAGCGCCATCCGACGTTCAAGTCGCCCATTTCATCGGCTTTCCATAACGCCGCTCACAGCCGAAATCAAAGACTCTCAAAAGACCGCTTTCGCCGAGGCTGCAAAGACGCTGAATGCGGTGGAATTCGTGAATTTCTCAGCGCTGGTCACTCGATTGCTCAAGATTCTGGGCCTGCCTCCGGTGAAAGCGGGCGAAGTTTCAACATGGAGCGGTTAGCATGCTGCGAGACAGACGGAGCGAAGCGTAGCCCGCAGGGTGACGAGTCGAGGGCGACGACTGTATCAACCGAAAGACGAAGTGGGCCGCACTCTGGAGGCACTGGTCCCGCCGGATCCACAGGAGGCAGCCGTGAAGACCGTGCTCATGTAGGCGGACCCCTCTGCGGGGAGCGGATTTGAAGGTTTTCGGTGGTAGGCAAGAAAGACCTTGATCGGCTGCGGCGATGTGGCAGATGGGTGACGGATGGGGAGGGAATTCCACGGGGATTTCTCCAATGCAAAACCTGGGCGGCACGCTCCATCCGATGCCGCCCACTCACCCTGGGCATATCCACGGCCTTGGGTCTGGGAGCATCCTTTCGTCTGTGTGATCAGCGATTTGTCGGGCATCTGCTGAAATCCGGTATTCTTTTGATTTTTTTCGTTCTTTTGTTATTTTCGTTGAGGCCGGAGCCTTGATCTTCTTCACTGGCCTTGCCTGCCTTGATTTTGGAGCGGCGGCATTTCGCATTCCGCTTCCCGAGCCCATGGTCCCATCCGCAAAGCACTGGAAAGCGATGGCCCGCTCCCAATTCCCCTGGGAACAGGAATTCAGATCTTCAACTGGCAGACGGGTGCGCGCATTTCCGGCGGCAGCGAGACCCGCGTCGTCACCCGGATGTCGCTGACCCTCCATGCCAGCCAACTGATCGAGGATTCCTCACTGGTTTACATTGCACCGGAGGCCATCGCGGGCAATGCCGACGGCGGCACCGAACTGGATGTCTTTTCGTTAGGCGCGTTCACCTATCTGTTATTCACCGGGTTGCCCCTCGCCACCTCCGTCACCGAACTCCAACAAAAGCTGAAAAACAGCCTCAGCAACGGCCTGAACATCAGCGAGGCCATGGACGGCGCGGTCGATTCCCTGGTCGAATTGGTGCGGACCACCGCGAACAGCATCGGCGAGGACCGCGAATCCGTGGAGGATTTTCTGGCAGGGCTCACCCTCGTTGAGGAAGAACTCACCCGGCCCGACGAGTCAGCGCTCGCCAGTCCGCTACAGGCATTGAGGAACGACGTGCTCGCCGGCGGCTACGTCGTGAAAAAGCGGCTGGGTTCAGGTTCGGTTTCGATAGTATATCTCGTGGACCTCAACGGCGATGAGCAGGTCCTCAAGGTTGCGCGGGCCAGCCAATACAACGCCCGCATCAAGGAGGAGTACGACGTTCTCAAGACCATCCAGGAAAAAGTGCGCTCGCGGATTGTGGTCGCACCGTTCGAGTTGGTGGAATTCGGTGAGCTGGTCGGCTTCACGATGGAATCCGCCGGCGAGAGAACCCTCGCGCGTTTCTTGCGTGAGGAAGGTAGGCTGGACCTCACCTACCTCAAGCGCTTCGGGGACGACCTGCTCCGCACGATTAGGGATCTCGACGATGCCGGCGGGATCGCCCACCGCGACATCAAGCCGGAGAACATGGGCATCCGCATGCCTGGCAAGAAACAATACCAACTCTGCCTGTTCGATTTCTCGCTCTCCAAAGCGTCGCCCGAGGACATCAGCGTCGGAACTCAGGGCTACCTCGATCCCTTCATATCAGAGCGCAAGGTCAAGCGCTGGGACGTTAGCTCCGAGTGTTTTTCCGCAGCGATGAGTTTGCATGAAATGGCGGCTGGTTCCGACCGCCGAACCCGGCCCATATGGGGCGATGGCAAGAGTGATCCCGCATCGATCCGGGGCGAAGTCAACATCAAGCCGGAAGTCTTTGATCCCGATCTCCGCGACCGCTTTGTCCACTTCTTTGAAAAGGCCCTGCGGCGGGATCATTGCGAGCGTTTTGACAACCCGGACCTGATGCTGAAGGCCTGGAACGACATCTTTGCCACCATCGATGAGCGGAAGAAAACCCGCACCGTTCATCCTCTCGCTGACGGGGATGCCGATGACGACGGACTGCCCTATCAACTCCCGGAGGTCGTGAGCCCCGGTACCCAACTGGTCCTGCTGAGTCTCAGCACCCGGCTGCTCAACACCCTGGACCGGCTCAATCTCGTTACAGTAGCGGATCTGCTGGGCTTCCCGTTGCGCCGCATCTACCGGCTTCCCGGCGTCGGGAGCAAGACCCGGCGCGAACTCGGCGCCCTTGTCAAAGCCCTCCGCGCGCGGCTGCCCGGGCTTGAGGTGGATACCCTCAAAGCAATCGACGCTACGGAGAAGGATGACGAATCCGCAGGCGATGCTTTTGCGAACGTCGATCTCATTGCACGGCAGGTTTCAATCATTGGCCGTGGCAAGGACCGCGCCGCGGAGCAGGAAGTCCAGTCCATCCAGCTCCGCCAGGCCCTCGACGCCGCCATGCCCGCCCTGTCCCGCGCAGGTCTCGCCGAAAGTCTAACCGCATCCCGGAAACTGACGGGCACCCAGCTCATCAACGCCATCCATGAGGATTCGAACAAACTGGAGAACCCCCTTGCTTTCGTCAGATAAACCGCGTATTCTTCTGACGAAACCGCATGCAGCCATGAAAAAACACGCCGACTCCATTGACGCCGCCATTCTCGACCGGATCCGGTCTGGAGCGAAGGACTACGTCTGGACGCCGGCGGATTTTCTGGATTTGGGCTCCCGCGCCGCCGTGGACAAGGCGCTTTCCCGCAACGTGAAGTCCGGCCAGCTCCGCCGCGCTGGTCGCGGGTTGTATCACATTCTCCGCCAGCACCCGATCCTTGGCAATTTGGTCGCGCCCGATTCCCAGCTTCACGACGCCATTTGCCGCAGGGATGGCTCCAGGATCTACTTCACCGGTGCCCATGCGGCCAATGCGTTGGGCCTGAGTGACCAGGTTCCGATGCGTCCCATGCTGCTCACCACGGGAGCCAGCCGCCGCATCCGCAAGGGGCCGGGCTCCCTCGTGCTCAAACACGTATCGCCGCGCTTTGTTTCCGCGAGGCACCATACCAGCACACTCGCCATTCTGGCGCTCCGCTCCATCGGCAGGCGGTTTGTGGACGATGACATCGTCGCCCGCCTGCGCCGCAACCTGTCCCCGGTGGATCGGGCGGCCCTGTTGGACGACCTCGCTTGTGCCCCCGCCTGGATTGCCGATATCTTCCGCCAAGTCGCCACCGATCCCGCATGAACGCATTCATTCGTCTCACGCCCGAAGAACGATATTCCGCCTGCATGCAGGTGAAGGAATTGATGCATCTACAGGCGGTCAGCGTCGAAAAGGACTTCTGGGTCTGTTGGACCCTGCGCGAGCTCTTCACCCTGCCCGCCATTGGCGACCGTCTCACATTCAAGGGCGGCACCTCGCTGTCGAAGGCATGGCAGATCATCCAGCGTTTTTCCGAGGACATCGAAATCTTCTTCCGCTTCTCCTGGGTGGACTACTCCACCCACAAGCCAGGCACCTTCCGCCTCACCCCGCCCACCGACCACCTCGCCGACTGGCAATCCGACTATCAAGCCATGCTCGGCCCCATGTTCTTCGGCGATACTCCGACATTCGCCCAAATCATGGCAGCCGCCACGACCTTCGAAACTACCTTCAACGCCACTGCCTCCACTGACCACCGACCACCGACCGCTGTCCACTGACCTCTGACCTCTTCTTCCTCACCCCATGATCGAAAACCTCCTCGCCCAACCCGAGAGCAAGACGCTTGAATTCAAGCGCGACTTGTCGTCGCCCAGGCCGTTCCTGAAAACGCTGGTGGCTTTTGCCAATACGGCTGGCGGCAGGCTCGTCATCGGCGTGGCCGACGGAATGCAGGTCATCGGCGTCGAGGACCCGCTCACGGAGGAAGAGCGACTCTGCAACCTCATAGCCGACTCCATCTCCCCGCGCCTCGTGCCGAACATCGAAATGGTGACCATCGAGGGAAAAACCCTGCTGATCGCCGAGGTCTTTCTCAGTGGTTCACGCCCCCATTTCCTGCGTGCCGATGGTCCGGAAACCGGCGTTTACGTCCGGCTCGGTTCCACCAACCGCCAGGCCGACCGTGAACTGATCGCCGAACTCCGCCGTTCGGTCGAAGGCGGCTCATTCGATGAATTGCCGATGCCGGCCTTGTCGGCGGAGGATCTGGATTTGAAGAGCGCCCGGGAAATCTTCCGCGGCAGGCGCGAACTCGACGAACAAGGACTTCTAACACTCAAACTGCTCCGCAGGGAGCAAGGCGCTCTGGTTCCCACCAAAGGTGCCCTCCTGCTTTTCGGCAAAGACCGCATCGACCATTTCCCCGATGCCTGGATCCAGTGCGGACGTTTCACCGGCACGGATAAGACCCATATCTTCGACCACATCGAACTTTACGACCCGCTTCCCCAGGCAGTGGAAAGCATCATGCTGTTTCTCAAGAAGCACGCCATGCGCGGTGCCGATCTATCGGAAATCCGGCGCAAGGATGTTTGGAGCATCCCGCTCACCATCCTGCGCGAGGTCGTCATCAATGCTCTCGTCCATGCCGACTACTCCCAGCGTGGTGCTCCCATTCGCGTCGCCTTTTTCGACGACCGGATCGAAGTCGAAAACCCCGGCATTCTCCTGCCAGGCCTCACCATTGAGGACATGAAGCAAGGCGTTTCAAGAATCCGCAACCCCGTCATCGCCCGCGTCTTTCGTGAACTCGGCCACATTGAGCAATGGGGTAGTGGCGTCCGCCGCATCTTTGCTGAAGCTGCGGAGCAAAACCTGCCCGCTCCCCAAATCATCGAAATCGGCATGCATGTCCGCTTCATCGTGCCGCTGCTAGTGCCGATCATCACCTCACGGCCAGAGTCGGTGCCAGACTCCGAGGCCCAAGTCGAGGCCCAGTCAGGGGCCCAGTCAGGGGCCCAGTCAGGGGCCCAGTCGGAAGTGATCCTGCTTGAGCTGGATAAAGCTCCTCAATCCGCCAATGAACTGACTGCCGCCTTGGGTTTGAGCAGCAAAACCGGCGCGTTTAAACGTGCCATCAAGACGTTGATGGATCAGGGGCTTATCGAATACACCTTCCCCGAAAAACCCCAAAGCCGCCTCCAAAAATACCGCATCACCCCCCACGGCCGCGCCCTTCTCAAACTACCCATCTAACATCAGCCCGAATGCGGTCAGAAATCGTAAGTCCTAAATCCTAAATTCCAAATCCTAAACCCTTTGGGCTCACCTGTTCTCTCATTTTTCTGCCACAATTTTCCTGCCTGTATCTTGACTTCACCGATCCGTCATGGTCCGCCGCCGGCGAATCACCCCATCCACTATCCACGATCCGCGATCCACTATCCTCTTCGGACCCCACCCGCTTCCTCGGCGACCTCTATCAGGACCTGTCGGAGGCGGCGCGGAAGAAGTATGCCCTGCTCCAGACGCCCGAGTTCATCGAGGAGTTCATTCTGGACCGCACGCTTACACCCGCCATCGAGACCTTTGGCTATCAGGTCGTGCGTCTGATCGACCCGACCTGCGGGTCCGGCCACTTTCTGCTCGGTGCCTTCATCCGACTGTTCCGGCTGTGGCTGGCCGCATGCCCCGGCGAAAACCCGCGGGTGCTCGCCCAGTTCGCGCTCAACGCCATTTACGGCGTCGATCTCAACCCCTACGCCGTCGCCATCGCCCGCTTCCGCCTGTTGCTGGCCGCGCTCCAGGTCTGCGGCATCACCAAGCTCAAGAACGCCCCGGACTTCACCATCCACCTCGCCTCCGGCGATTCCCTGCTCCATGGCCGCCGCTTCCGTGAATCCGAAGGGGAAACCCGCCGCCAGTCCCTCTTCGAAACCGACGACGATGTCTTCCGCGACGAACTCAAGCACCACTACCAGGTCGAGGACGGCGAGGCCCTGCACCGCATCCTCGGTCAGCAATACCACGCCGTCGTCGGCAATCCGCCCTACATCACCGTGAAGGACCGCGCCGTCAGCGATCTCTACCGGCTGCGCTACTCCTCATGCCACCGCCAGTATTCGCTCTCTGTGCCCTTCATGGAGCGTTTCTTCGACCTGGCGATCAAGGGCGACTGCGGCCCGCAGTATGGTGCCGGCTTCGTCGGGCAGATTACGGCGAATTCCTTCATGAAGCGCGAGCTTGGCAAGAAACTCATCGAGGAATATTTGCCGCGGTGGGACCTTACGCACGTCCTCGATACGTCGGGAGCTTACATTCCGGGTCACGGCACGCCAACAGTCATTCTATTAGGGAAGAATCAGCTTCCTATGAGCAAAACCATCCGCACCGTGCTCGGCATCCGCGCCGAACCGGCAAAGCCCGCTGAACCCGCGCTGGGCCTTGTCTGGCAGGCAATCGTTCAGCAAATCGACCAGTCCGGCAGCGAGAGCGAATGGGTGAGTGCCGGCGATTCACCACGCGCCAAATTCCATCAACATCCGTGGAGCATCGGCGGTGGCGGTGCAGCAGAATTGAAGGAGAGTGTCGAGGACTCCGCCGATTCTACTTTGGGCGAACATGTCAGCGAGATGGGTTTTTGAGGAATGACTAACGCCGATGAAGCGATGGTTTCGGAGGTCGCGCATTACATGAGGCATCGAGTTGAGCCCGCTATTTTTCGGCCACTGGTCTCAGGTGAGAAAGTTCGTGATTGGGGAGTGACGGACACTGATGCCGTATTCTTTCCCTATGGATTAGATGGGCTAGTTAGCATTGATAATCTACCGGAAATCTATCGTGTTCTTTGGCCCTGCCGGACGGAGCTTGGCAACCGCGCGACGTTCAGCAAGCGGACGTATTTTGATGAAGGTCGCGCGTGGTGGGAGTGGCACCAAATCGCGTTAGAATGCTTGCTTTCACCGCTAACGATTACTTGGAGCGAGATAGCGACGACTAATAACTTCGTTCTCGACCGTGGCGGCAGTGTTTTCAGCCAGACAGCACCGGTTATGAAGCTCAAGGCAGATATGTCTTTGAGCGAACACATCCAACTTCTTGGAGCGCTCAACAGCTCGGTTGGTTGCTTTTGGATGAAGCAATGTTGTTTTCCAAAAGGCGGCAGCGGTATCGGTCGTGGAATTCAGAATGAGGCTTGGGAAAGTCGCTACGCATTCAACGCGACAGCAATCGCGAACTTTCCCCTCCCCGCGCACCAGCCCTCGCAGCTTCCGACCGTGCTCGTCCAAACCAGCGCGACCCTGCAGGGCCAGTCGCCGGCGGCCGTACTAAATGACGAATTCGGAATGACGAATGTCGAAGGGGCTGCCACTTCGTCATTTGCCATTCGTCATGCGTCATTGCGCGAGGCGCTGGCAAACGCCCGCGACCAGGCCAGGCCACCCGCCTGCGGCGGCAGCTCATCGCCTGGCAGGAGGAGCTGGATTGGCAGGTTTACGAAGCCTACGGACTCGTCGAAGCCACCGATGAGGTGAGTTTGCCGGAGGGTTGCATTGAATGCCCCAACGGGGCTTTGTCCCACAGCCCAGGGTTGCGAGGCACAAGCTACCCTGGGTCCACGATGCCGGAAATATCGACAGGTCGGGGAAATCCCGGTCCCGCCGAAGTATGCGAACGCCGATTTCAAGAAAGCGTCCTACTGGAAACTCCGCGGCAAGCTCGACGTGCCGAAGGAGCGCTGGATCAGCTACCCCGGTGCCGAGCGCAATGGCGACACGTCCACCATCATCGCCTGGGCCGGCTCGGACCACCTTCAGCAAGCGCAGGCGCTCGCCGAGTATTTCCTAGATGCCAAGGACGCCCACGGCTGGCCACCCGCCAAATTGAAGCCCCTGCTCGCCGCGCTGGCGGATCTGCTGCCCTGGCTCAAACAATGGCACAACACATTCGACCCCAACTACTGCATGGGCCTCGGGGATTATTTCCAAGGTTTCCTGGAGGAACAGTGCCGGGCGCTGGAAACGACGGTGGAAGAGGTGGACCGGGGGCGAGGAGCCACGACATTCCTGTCGTGATAGGAGCCACGACATTCCTGTCGTGATAGGAGCCACGACATTCCTGTCGTGATAGGAGCCACGACATTCCTGTCGTGATAGGAGCCACGACATTCCTGTCGTGGAAGCGAATGAGCTGGGAATGAGAAGTGCGTAAGCGCTTTCCCATTCTCTCTCCATTCTCAGGGCGACAGGAATGTCGCCCCTCCGTTGCCCTCCCTACTCCACTGCGAGGGCGCGTTCGCCCTGCCAGAGGGTGAAGGTGCCGGGCGGCAGCTTGGCGGGGTTCCGGCGGATGTAACGCACGGCGTTCGCAAAGTGCCGGCCATCACGAATCAAGGTGTCCCGATAGTTTTTCTGCCAGATGCTGCCGTGGCCGATTCCACGGGCGGAAGTGCCCTTCCATGCTTTCAGCAGCGCTTCGAGCGGCGCTTGCGGAGTGAATAACAAATGCAGGTGATTCGGCATGATGACCCAGGCGTGGTGCTCCACACGCACACCTTGGTAACGCATGAGAATTTCCTCGATGATTCTCCGATCGGCGGGTTCCCGCAGCAGGCACGATCCCGTGCCCTCATCCAGCCAGGTCTCCAGCGTGCGGGTGAAGCGCTGGTGGTACTCGCGCTGGTGTTCGTCAGTCCATGGTTTGGGATGGTGGCTGTGCCATGCGGCGCGTTCCTCTTCCCAGATCCGCAGCTTGGTGGCCGGCATGGCATCCCCGAGCCGGAAGGTGACAAAACGCATCACCTCGCCCTGCTGCCAGTGCGGGAGTTTGGAGCCGTGCTTCAGAATCTCTTCGGAATCGTTGAGAAAATCGGACATCAGGTCGGGGTGCCGCCATCGGTGAAAAGCCGAAATAAGGCGGACCCACCCGACCTGTTGCTCACCACCCCGGAGTCCCTTGAAGTCATGCTGATTTATGGTGTACGGGGTTTCAAGGTAGTGCTCCTCGGCCTTGTGCCGATCCGGTGGAGCGGCCTTCGATCCGGCGCATGGGGATCATGCGGGCTTGGTCGAAGGGTTTGCCTGACTGCACCACCCGCAGCGCCATGTCCACCGCAATATGGCACAGCTTGTCGCGGTCGAGGATGTAGCTGGTGATCGGTGGATAGAGGAACTCCAGCAAGGGGTCGTCGATCATGCTGATGAGCGACACGTCCTCCGGCACCCGCAAGCCGTGGTGGCCGAGCCAGGTCAGCACCGGCAACAGGTTGCGCACCCCCAGCGTGAGGAACGCGGTGGGCGGTTTGGTGCTGGCAAACATCCGGGCCAACATGGGGAAGAAATTCGCCGCGTGGTCTTTCCAGTGGGGGACGTGGAAGGCCTCGTCCCACTCCACGCCGTGTTCCTGCAACACCGCGCACAAGGTCGCCACCATCTGCACCCCGTAGGCATTGTGCAGCGGATAGACGATGCGCCGGTGACCCAACACCAACAACGACTTCGCCGCATCGCGAATCGCCTGGTCGCCGTCGCCACCCGTGCGCGGCAGGTGGTGGCGGTAGGACCCGCCGACGCACACACAAGGCAACTGTCTGGTCTCCAGCCACGCTTCGATTTCCGGGGTGGCATCGACCACCACCCACACGTCGCAATCGCCACCTGCGGTTTCCTTGGCCAGGATTCGCCCCGGACGGCTCGTCCGGAATGCCGCCGAGACTTGGAATGCGACATCGGCGCCGTGGCTCGCCAAGCGCTCCCGCATCTGGCGCATGCCGGCCTGAAACCCGGCCGATCTCTCGTGTAGCGGCGCGGCCAACAGAAAGCGCACCAAGGGCCCGGCCTTCTTGCGGCCGAACCAGTTCTTCCTCACCTCGCGCGCCACTCCGGTCGAGGCGGCCGCCACGACTTCCTCCCGTTCCAGCAAATCCAGCGCGCCCCGGATCGTCGGCCGCGACACATCCAGGATGCGTGCCAGTTCGTTTTCACCCGGCAGTGTTGGTCCGAATTGACCGGTCTCGATCCGCTCGCGGATCAAGTCGGCTGATTGCCGCATCAGGGAACGGGGGCCGGTCTTGCCGTCGTCTTTCATTTCGGCAAAGGCTATGGTCGGCACCCACGGAGTGCAAGCCCGAACCAAGCGAAGGACACTTTGGGTGGCTCGGTACCTTGCAGTTAATCATTGGCCTTTGAGGCGATCCTGCCGGTCCCGACGCATTCGCGTGCCGGCACGCCCTCATCGATGAAGGCCCGCACCAGGCAGGGCATCACTTTCTGTCCGCATTCAAACGGCACCATGAACTCCTGCCTGGCTCCTGCCTGCAATGCCAGTTCGAGCTGGGTCACGCTCAAGCGCAGCCCGCTGGCGGAAAGCGCAAGCTTCAACTTCACGTCCTTCGAGCCCGCGTTATCGACCACGATGCTGGCCTCACCGGCGGCCCCGATCACCAGCTTCTCCGGCACCTGAACCGCCAGCTTCACCTCACGCGCGAAGTCCACGATCAGGGTGTGAGTGCCGCCCGCAATCACGGCGAGTGGCCGGGTGATCTCGCGGCCGTTATAGGTGAGGCGAGCCGTGCCGCTGCACGGCGTGGGGAGGTCGGTGATCACCAGGGTCCCGCTGCCGTCGGTTTGGTAGGTGCGGGTCAGTTTGTCGTGCGGCGCCGCGGTTTCCGTCAGGTCAATGGCAACCTCGGACGCCACGGCCGCGCCATCGTTCAAGGACTTGAGGGTGAGCGTGTAACCGGCCTCCAACCGCGCCACCGCGTGAACGTAAGCATGGCTGTGGAGGATCCAGCCTTCGTTGAACTGCAGCCCGCCACCCTGGTTTATCATGCCCCGGGGCTTGTCCGACTGGCAGGCAATGAAGTTGTCAAAGGTGGGCTGCCAGAACTGGGGCGCGGCGCAGAAGCCGTTCGGCACGGAGCCTCGTGCCGTCTCCGCGAGATCCCCCGCAGGACCAAACCAGGACCGCCCCACTCCTTGGATCAAGGTCCGTGCATCCCAGGCCGTCTCCTCATAGGCATTCGGGATGCCGGGATTCAGGCCGCCAATGAAGTTCACCCCGGCCAAGGCCGGCACCTGAAAGCTGCTGTCATGCAGGAACTCGCCGAGCAGCATGAAGTTCTTGGCGCTGAAGCCATACAGGCACGATGAGCCCATCAAGGTGTTTTGGAAATACTTGAGGCCGCCATGTTGGGGATCCCGGTAACAGGCCACCGGATAGATGCCCAGCGGATTGAGCGTTGTGGCCTTGCGGGCGTAGTGCTCCGCATAGGTGAGAATGGCATTGTGCCACGACGCGGCCATCGGGTGTTTGGGTGCCAGGCGCAACAGGTGCATGAAGCCCTCCAGGTTCAAGGCTTCCACATTCCCTTCCCACCAGAAGCCCCCCTGCATGAATTCATGGAAGAAGGCCTCGTGGTTACCTTCAAACTCGTAAAACGTGCCGAAGCAACCCTCGATCGGGTGCTCCCAATCGGTGAACTGTCGGGCCACCACGACCTCGGCGAATTCGCTCGCCCGGTCCAGATACTTGCTCTCACCGGTGATTTCATATAGCAAGGCCGAGCCTTGAATAAAAGGCAGGCGGTCCCGGGTCCGCAGCGTCTCGGGCATCTTCCAGTTCTGGTCCAGAATGTTATAGAAACTCCGCCCAAAGGTGTCCTGGATCCCGACGGGGGCATTCCAGAAATAGGCATTGCAGCCTGGCGGAAAGGTCTTGTCGGTCTTGGTGTGATAGGGACGCCGCACGCAGAGCTGCCAGGCCTTTTTCGCCGCCGTCAGATAGCGTGCGGCGCGTTGCGGGTCGCGTTCCTGGAAAAACCGGTGGGCCTTGGCCAGCAGCGCCATCCCATACGCCGCATCCAGATAGGTCGAAAAGCTACCCGCCCAGGTATCCTGCTTGTTCACCAGCAGGGAATGATAGAACATGCCGTCGATTTCAGGGTCCGTGCTGCTGCGCTGGGCCGCGACGAAGTAGTCCGCGCCCATGGCCGCCAGCTCGATCATCCGCTGGCGGTCTGGCGCGGAAAACCTGCCGCCCAGGAGGTCGTGCAGCTCGAACAGGGCATACACGCAGGTGCCCACCGGCTCGAGTTCGGCATAGGGGCTGCCGCAATCCATGTAGATCCTCGTCTCCGGCGGACAATTCATATACAAGCCCTGCAAGCCGCCCCGCTGGTCAGCCACGCCCTGATGGATGCGATGCTCCAGTTGATCCAACGCGATGACCGTTAGATCCGTCTGGTGAAACACCCCCTCTTCGATCTTGAATCGGGTTGAAACCAATTTACCGGTTTTCACATAGAACTCGCCGGCCAGTCGCAACGGGGTGAAATCCAGGATCCACCAGCAGGTGTCCCACTTTTTCCCCCATTTCGTCACCTTGCCGCGAAACACCTCCTGCTCGGATTTCGCGTCGATCACACTGAACTCCGGCTCCATGAAACCCGCCGGCGGGTTCTCCACGGCGCTGCGCAGATAGACATGCTTGGCATTGCGCGGATGATATCCGATCTGGGATTCCAGAATGCTGACCGGGGTTCTCTGCCAGACCAGGCGTTCCTGCAGCTTGCTATCCCACCCGGCGGCCTTGACATGCATGACGATTTCCTCGCCACTCAAGGGTTCCCGGTAGATGGCCAGGTCGGCAATCCGAATATCGGCATGCTCGAACCCGTTGGTGGTGTTGGAGGCACCCACCACCAATGGCAATCCTGCGGCAGCGCTCACCGGCACCAGCTCCCCCTGGCGCACGCACTCCTTCCCGTTCAGCCAAACCTGAACCTTGCCGTCCGCAAATCCCAACGCGACGTGATACCACTGATTCAGCGCCAGCGAATCATTACATTCAAAGCGACTGATCCCGCTCCCATTGTAGAGAATCAGGACATTCGTGTCCGGATTGTAATGCAAACTGAACCTGGTGGACCGCTCATTGCGAATGGCATACAGGCACAGATTCCCGGCGGTCGGCTTGGCGATCTCAAACAACAGCTCCACGCCTAACCGGGGTGCCGCCAACTCCGGGGTGGGATTGACCGCCAGGCAATTGCCGTCACTCAGATCCACACAGGCGCCACCAAAAGGACCGGTGCCCCAGGCGAGATCGGGCTTGGCCGGAACCAGTTCAAGGGTGCCGACGTCAGCCTTCAGGCTGCCTGCCAGGGACCAGTAAGCGAGGAGTTCACGCGAACTCCTGATGCATTCACCATAGGCTTTCGCCGCAGCCGACAACGTCTCCGCGCCAGAGGCCGAACCGGCGGCAAATACCGCCAGCATCGCCAGCGACACGCCACCTCTCAGAGCGCGTTTCAAACTCCTGCGGACCCCATCCCCATCACTCCTGTGGTGTTGTTTCATATTCTGTTAGACTGATCATTGCTTGATCTCCCAAAGTTCGCGAATCATCGCATAGCCTTCCGGATCGTATGTCGCTAACTCCTGGCGGTTGCGCGGCGCATAGTCGCAGCCCGCGAAATACATGCATGAGAGTTCGGCGAAATACTCCATCGGGTTTTCGATCGCATAGGCCTTGGCGACCGTCTGGCCTTGGTCAGTGCGCACATTGCGGTAGAGTTTGCGGTTCATGGCGTTCTCGTATGCCCGGACGATCTCGGCCCGGTCTTCCGGCCACTGCCCCAGATGATGCGCATGCGCCAATTCGTGCAGCGTGAGCTTGAGCGCCCAGAGGTCCGACTGCCACTCATAATTCTCGGCGGAGTAAATCACAATGCTATTGCCCCAATGCGGATCAAGCGTCGGATAACAATCTGGTGCCTGCGGCTGGTAGTATTCCGTGCCATTGTCACGGCCTCCGCCCTTCGCCTTAGGCCCGTACATCAGGAAGATCTTCAGCTTCTTCAGGTTGGCGCGGGAAGCCTCCGGCAGCGCCGCCAGCGCTTCATTCAACTTCTGCCCAAGCCGCGCCGCCGCCTTGCCGGCCAGCTCGGGCTCCTCGGCCAGGGCCTGCTTTTCCACCTGGATCGTCCAACCGGCAGCGAGCACCGGGGTGTACTCGCGCGGCGGGTCCCGGAAGTTGACCGGCTTTTGCGGGATGCCGGGGTACTTCGGCCCCTGGCGAGCCTTCACCGGTGTCGCGGTCGAACCTGCCGCGGACGGCGGGGACACCACGGCAACGCCGGATTCCTCGGCGGCGGCATCACCCGCACGCACGATCAACAGGCCGGCAAGCAATGCCTTGGCAACCGAACTTCTCATGGGATTGATTGGGATTCTGACTTGGGGGACGGCGAACTTCCGGCGATGCGGCGTTTCAAAAACGCGAGGCCGCCGGTCTTCACCGGTGGCCCCGCCATTTCAGGGAACACCATCTACGTCGGAAAATCACAGCAGACGGAACAGGGAATAGTGGATCGGGGAGGACCTTCCATCCTCGATCTCCGATCCACTACCCGCTATCTCAAATCAGTCTTTCACTCCGCCTGCACCCGCACGAAGAGTTCGTCACCCGCCGGGGGCGCGCTGAGCGTGACCTCCACCGTCTCGACGCCCTCGCTAGGGGTGCCGACAACGGTCTCGGTCACGGCCGCCGGGCCGTTCCAGGCCTGCAAATCCGCGGACGTCCACACGGTGTAGGCGAGACCGGTATTCTCGGTCCGGGTGTAGCGGAACTGATGGGTGCCCTTGTCAAGCGGTACTATGTTCGGGTTGACCGACGAACCCGTGGTGGGGTTGAGACCGAACGCGTATTCTCCGAAGTTGCTCATGCCGTCGCGGTCCAGGTCCGCCGTGGGATCCGTGAGGTCGGCGGTGGGATACTTCGTGGCGGCCCAGTCGGCATAGGTCAACGTGGCCGGCGGGTTCAGGTAGTGGGTCTGGATTTCCGTCGCGGTGAGCGCGCGGCTGTAGATCGCCACGTCCTGCATGTAGGAAGGCGCAGGGGTGCCGCCATTGCGCGATCCAATCGTGAACCCGGGCTGGGTGGCAGTGGCCGGCTGATAGAGCGTCGAGATGACCTGGCCTTCCAGAACGCCGTTCACATACAGTTTGAATTTGGTTCCATCGTAGGTACCGACCACATGATATACATTGCCGGCCAGGGCGTCAGTCGTGCTGTTGACGGTAGCGGTGTTTCCTGCTGAATCAATCCCGACCTGGATGCCGAACTTCGTATTGGTGTTGTTCTTCCAGATCGCATAACCCTTGCGGCCACCGGCGGTGCGGTCCTGCAGGGAGACGAGATACTGAACCGCCGCGTCAACCGGCTTGACCCAGCATTCCACCGAGAATTCATAATTCGGGTTCATGCTGGGGTTATACGGTGCTCCTGTGTTTCCGGAAGCTAACAGGACAGACGGATTCCCGTCCGCCCGCATGCCGGTCTGGTTGAGGGAGTACGTGCCGCCGTAGGTCAGGTTGTTGATGCCGGAGGCGATGTCATACCCCGTCGTGCCGGACGGTTCGTTCAACGGCCAGTAGGCCACCGGGCCGCTCGCCAGCACGCGTTGCTGATAGCTGCCCGTCCCGCTGGTGGTGGCGTGTTGCACCGTCACCGTATAATCCGTAGATGAACCATCCTCGGCAGTGATCACATAGTGCTGCGCCGTATTGAAGTCCTGCGGGGTGCCGGAGGCCGGACTGCCGGTGGCGGCCCAGGAAATGGTGTACGTGGGTGCCAAACCGTTCAAGTCGGCGGCGGTGGGCACGACCATGCGGAAACTCGTCGCGCTCGTCGCCCAGGCATAGCCATAACCCGGGAAATAGAGCCTCGTCATTTCCTTCCCCGTAGCCAAGGGTGCCACCACAACCGTGACGACATAAGGATTGACCGTGGCCCCGTCCGTGACGGTGTAGGTCGCCGGATTGGTGTCGGCAAAGGTCGGGACCGGCGGCGAACCGCTAGTCCGATCGCAGGTCCCCGAGGACAGCGCGAAGGTCGGATTGAGGGCCGCCAAATCCGTCAGGTTCGGCACGGTCAGTGAGATGGTCTTGGCGCTTTGGTCAATGACGCCGAGATAGCTTCCCCAACGGAAATCCGTGATCCATCCCGCAGGGAGGGACAGCACGCCGGTCGTGGTGTCCAACACCCAGATTCTGCTCCCGGCCGTCTTCAACCAAAGGTTGCCGCTCTTGGTGAA
Organism: Verrucomicrobiota bacterium; assembly: GCA_026397725.1. GTDB lineage: Bacteria > Verrucomicrobiota > Verrucomicrobiia > Verrucomicrobiales > Akkermansiaceae > Luteolibacter. Next base: position 16,198 of record JAPLUI010000505.1, read on the forward strand.
GCCGGTCACGGTGAAGGTGGTGCCGTAGTATTCCTTCAGGGTTCCGACGTCAATCAAGGACCAACTGGCGTTGCTGCCGTTAGTCAGCGTCACCGCCGAGGTATCGATGTTGATCGCGCCGTTCAAGCGGATGGTGCCCGCGCCGGTGATCTTGTTGCTGCCGGAATCGGTGACCTTGAATTTCAGGCTGCCGCCGTCATTCAGGATGACCCAGGCGGCGGCACTCAGGACGGTGTCACCCGTGTAGGTGTTCGCACCATTGAGGATCAATCCGGACCAGCCTTCCGCCGGGTAGTTACCCGTGGCACTGATGACATTCAAGCCACCGGTACCGCCGATTGGCGCATTGATGCTAACCTGGCTGGTGAGGTGGCTGGTGATGTTGATATCAAGGATCGAGTTGAGGGTGATGGCGCCAAAGTTCAGGGCTGCGGGGGTGGTTGTCGAAATGTCGCCGCCACGGCTCAAGCTCGCATGGCTGGCACCATTGTCGAAAATGAGCGTTTTGCCTGCCCCGTTGAGGGTCTGGTTCGCGCCGCCGTCACCACCCAGGTGCAGCGAGCCGATCGTAATGCTCGGGCTGGTGATGTTCCAAATGTTGGTTCCGGCCTGGGTATTGCAAGTCACGGCGGTTCCCGCAGCATTCGGGTAACCCGCCCTATCCCAGTGGGCGGATTCCCAATCATAAGTGCCGGGGGCGGTTGTCTTGACCCAGGTATAGGGTGGCACGTACTGCTCGACCGTCACGGTATAGACATTGGTGACCGCCCCGTCCCGGATGGTGTAGGTGGCCGGGTTCTGCGCGGCGAAGGTCGGTGACGGCGGCGAGCCGCTGGTCTGATCGATGCAGGTCCCGGAGAATACGGTGAAGGTCGGTGCGAGGGTCGCCAGATTCGTGCCGATGGGCACGGTCAGGACAATGGTCTTGGCGGCTTGGTTGACAACACCGTCATAGCCTGGAACCCCGAAACTCACGATTTCCGCCAGACCGGGATAACTGGTGGTCAGGCCATACTTCGCGGCGAGGTAGGCACCCACCGAATTCAGTTCCCCGCCCGTCAGGACGCGGTCGTAAACCACCACTTCCGAGATGTCACAATCGGAATATTCGCCGAACCCGGAACCGTTCAACTGCAGATTGTTCGGGCCTTGCGAGCCACCATTATTCGATGCCACCTGGACGCCGTTCGCGTAGACCGTGTAAGTATCAGCACTCACGTCGAGGGTCGCCGCATGCAAGCGCGGGTTCGTGTCAGATGTCACGCCTCCCTCGTTGACCCATCCTTCGAAGTAGAACCGGTTGTATTGGCCGCCATGGTAGGCCATCAACCAATTGTTGCTGGCCGAGCTGAGCACGCGGGCGTTGGAGCCGCCCGTTTCGCGCGCCACCAGGAAGATCGTCACCGGTCCCGCTGCGCGGTTCACACCGTCGTTCATGTGCGACGAGGTGTTGAGGTGCACGGTCGGAATACCGCCGATACCGGAGGCCACCAAGGTGGGCACGCCAGTTGCGGTGACCTTGCCAGTGCCGCCGAATTTGTCGCGCCACTCGGTCACGGTGGTGCCAGACAAGGTCATGGTGCTCGCAGCGCTGGCGTCGAGCCACAGGCCGAGGCCGGTAGCCACGCCACCCGGCGCGGGCGGAGCCACGGTGAGCGTCACAGTATAGACGCGTGTGACGCCGACGCTGCTGTCAGTGACGGTGTAGGTTGCCGGGTTTTGCGCGGCAAAGCTCGGCGACGGCGGCGAGCCGCTGGTCTGGTCGCAGGTCCCGGAGTAGATCGTGAAGGTCGGACTGACCGTGGCCGGATCCGTTCCGTTGGGCACGGTCAGGGAGATGGTCCTCGCGTTTTGGTCGATACTGCCGACCGCACTCCCATAAGTGAATGAAGTGATCCAAGCCGCGGGGAGGGCCAGGACGCCGGTGGACGGATTGAAGACCCAGGTTCTGGAGCCATCCGTCTTCGACCAGAGGCCGCCGCTCTTGGTGAAGCCGTTGATGCTGAAGGAAGCACCGTAATATTCCTTCAGGGTTCCCACATCGATCAAGTTCCAGTTGCCGACATCCACAGTCACGGCAGAAGTGTCGATGTTGATCGCGCCGTTCAAGCGGATGGTGCCCGTGCCGGTGATCTTGTTGCTGCCGGAATCGGTGACCTTGAATTGCAGGCTGCTGATGTCATTCAGTATTACCCAGGCGGCGTCACCCAGGACGGTGTCACCCGTGTAGGTGAGGGCACCGTTGAGGATCAATCCGGACCAGCCTTCCGCCGGGTAGTTGCCCGAGGCACTGATGACATTCAAACCGCCGGTGCCGCCGATCGATGAGTTGATCGACACCTGGCTGGTGATGTGGCTGGTGATGTTGATATCCAGGATCGAGTTGAGCGTGATGGTTTGGGCATTGATGTATGCCGGGGTGGTTGTGGAAATTTCCGGGCCACGGCTGAAGGACGCATGGCTCGCGCCGTTGTCGAAGATCATCGTGCTGGTCGCACCGCTGATGGTGTGGACCGCGCCGCCGTCACCGCCCAACGCGAGCGACCCGAGCGTGATGGTGGGACTGGTCAGGTTCCACACGTTGTTGCCGGACTGGGTGTTGCACACCACAGCGGCTCCCGCGCTGTCCGGCCAGCCGGGGTTATCCCAATTGGGCGATTCCCAGTTATAGGTGCCGGCGGGGGTCGCCTTGACCCAGGTATAACTGCTAGCCTGCGAATACGGGGTGGCGGTCACCGTATAGTCGTTGGTGACCACCGGGTTGACGCCATCATCCGCAGATTGCACCCAGTAATGCACCGGATTCGTGAAGTCAAAACCGTCACCGGAATTAATGACAACCGCGGGCCCCAAGCGCGGGTCGGTCTCGTAGCAGGTGGCGTCTCTGGACACGATGAACGTCGGCGCAAGGCTCGTCACATCCGTGCCTGTTGGCACATAGAACGTGATCGAGTTGTCGCTGATCACGCCTGGCATCGCTGGCGGAATTCCGAAACTCAGGATATTGGCCTCAGGCACGTAGGGTTTGTAGAACCTGATTTCGGAAATGCCCGTGTAGGTGTCCGCTGTCCCGAAATTCGCGGTGACGTAGATTTGAATGTAACGCCCGACCACCGGGGTGGTGAACATATAGTCCACCCCCGGGCAACCACTGGCGCCGGTGGCCTGGGAAAAGGTGAAGTCCTGCACCACGGTGCCCCAACTCGGGCCCATGGAGGCGTAGGAGGAACCATCGGCCGGCATGGATGTGCCGACATAGATCCCGGCGTCCTTGACGCCACGGCCGGACCAGCTACCACCTTCATTGTAGTTCCACAGCCGGAAGCCGGTGAGCGTTTGTGAACTTCCCAGGTCGAAGGTGATCCAGGTCTGCACGACCCCATTGCTGAGGTACATCGTGCTGGCATCGGTCGAGCAGGTCGAGGCGACCGTGACCGGGTTGTTGGGAGTCATGCCGCCGCCGTCAATGGCATCACTGGTCGTGCGGTCGCCCCAACTGTTCAGGGCGGTGACCGCGACCGGCGCGATCAACACGTCTTCGGCGGTGACGGGGGTGGCGAAGCCCGCGAGGGCGGCCATGGCGAGGCAGAGCACCCGCTGGCGCGGCGGGCCCGCTGACTTGATCGCAACGGGCTGATCACCCGTTGTCTGAATCTCATTTGTATTTGTTGATTTCATGGTTGCTTGGTGGGGGTGGAATGGTTGATGACGGATTTGCCGGTGGCGCTGTGGCCAAGCCGGACGCTCAGGCGACTCACATGTTGCTTATGGGTTGGTGGTGTTGCGGTGGTTGTTTGCTGGGCAAAGCCCTTGCGGGCGAAGGCGCTTGGGATAGGCGTGGCGAGCACAAGGCAGGGCTAGGGTTGGTTCGCGCCCGACCCGCATGAACATGAATACTGGCCCAGCCGTGGCGCGGAGGCAAAACCTTTCTGCCTGTAATGAAAACTTACAGGTACCTGCAGATATGAGGTTTCAACCGACCATCGCCACCAGTGCTTCACCCACCTGGATCACCACATCGGCCGCAAGGGAAATGACCGCTCTGCCATCCTTGACGGAGAGTCGGCAGTCAAGCGCCCTGCCGTCCACCGCAACCGTCGCCGAGTTCGGCTTCATCTCCTTGGCCAGGGCCAGCGAAATCGTCTTCACCCGCAAGTTGCCATACTTCAGGGTGATCCGACTGGTGAGTTCTGTCTGCCGTCTGCTGTCTGCCGCCCCCTGACCCCTGTCTGCTGACTTCTGAATTCTCTGTTCATAGCTCCCCCAGCCCTCTGCGGCCGTGAACGGGGCCTTGAAGTGCTCGGGCGTGAGTTGCGGCGCAAAGCCGAGATGTCCTTTGGGGCCATGATATTCGAATCCTGAGATGGCGATGAGCGCCCCATAGCTAGCCATGGAGCGGGCGTAATGATCGCCGCATTCCACTTCATTGAACGGGTTGCGCTTGGTGCCGTCGTACCGCTCGTCAATCGTGCGGATCACGGCCAGGCCTTCCTTGACCATGCCTTCAGCGATCATGTGGGCTGCGGCCTGGTATTCAAATCCATTCATGGTTTCGCTCAGATAGCAGGCAAACGGCGAGTAGATGCCGAATGGGACTTTCCGGCCCAGCGCGTTGGCGGTCATGACCAGCCCGCCCTCGCCATCCGCGTGATACGGGCGCCCCTTGGGATCCGCCTGCCGGTCGTAGGCATCGAGGTTGCGAGCGAAGTTATACTTCCAGATGGCATGCAGCGCGGAACGGGTGGTGGCTTCATTGAGTACCCGCCCCAACCCAACCTGCCAGGCCCAGCTCTGGCCCAGGACCTGGTCGATGTGACAGGTTTCGTAAGCGCCCAATTTTTCCGGATTCGCGGGATCGGGAAGTTGGACAAACCACTCGCCGTTGAAGAGCTTGGCATCCATCGCGGCGCGGCCTGTGGCCGCCCGATGGCGGCAATCCCGGGCGAACTCCGCGTCACCCATCTCGGTTGCCAGTTGCTCGCCCGCCTTGAGCGCTGCAAGATAGAGACTGCTCAGCCAGGGGATCTGGCCATGCCACGGCTCATCCAGCGTGGTGAGCATCGGCAGATCAAGCAGCCCGTCATGGTCCCGGTCGCGGGTGTTGGCGTATTCGATGGATTTCCTGACCCGGGGCCAGAGTCGTGCGAGCATCGCGCCATCCGGATTCGTCTGATGCGCACGCAGCACGGCGAGAATCGCGCCGCAGTGTCCGTCGATCGCCGACTCGCCGCCGTGCTCTCCGCGGTAGGCCATCGAGCCGTCAGCGTGAAACGCGAAGCCATACCACACTCGTTCCAGTACATCCTGCTCCAACTCGGGAAAGATCCGGGCATGGCCCTGGGCATAATGCCAGACGTGGTTCGGGTGGCCCAGGCAACTGCGAACCCCCTCGAACGTGTAGAAGCGGCCGTCGCCAAAACGAAAGCAAGTGGTGGAGGCCAGACAGTCCAGTGAGATGAATGTTCTATCAAGAAACCAGTAGGGCAGGGTCGAGTCATACCAGGTGTCGCGCCACCGCAACGTCATCTCGGAAAGCGGCACCCGGTTCGCCGCGAGGTGTTCCGCCACGGCAGCGGCATGCTCAAAGCGTCGCCCATAATGGCTGCCGGTCTCACTGCCCCTGGCGATGGCCGGCAGGTTGGCAAAATGCCAGGCAATGACAAACTCAGCCGTGCCGCGCGTGCCAGGGGCGAGGGTCAGGGACTGGGTGACTCCGCCGATCAGCCGCTCGCCTAACGGCATCGTCGCCTCGGCCTCGCTGCCGGCATCAAAGAGCGTGCTCGCCGCAGCCTCCCGCAGCCGCGCGCTGCCTCCACCCCCGGCGGAACCCAACGCCGCCAGCGCCATCGTACCCCAGTCGGGATTTTTTGTCGGCGACAGGACATCGGTGAACACCATGTGATCGACCCCGATATTGCCGGCGACGCCAGTCATGTCGTCCACCACCTCGAGGTGTGCGGTCCGGCCGGCAAACTCGCCGACATCAAACAGGTCGGCACGCATCAGGTGGCCGTTGTGGCCGGTGGCGCTCCGCACCACCTTGCCGTCCACGACCAGATTCAAACAGCAGCGACCGGGGTAGTTGCCACCACCGATCAAAAACGCGATCAGCTTGCGCTCGATGCGAAACTCACGACTGATCAACCGACCGGTCGCCTGATCGCGCCTGACCGCATCGTCGGCATCATTGCGTTCCGCTGCTTCATCAATCGGGGCACCGGCATGGGAATTGGCAACGCGCCCGCCACGCATGCCAATATCACCCATATAGGCGGGCAAATCTTGCTTTGCAACCGGGCCGGTGCCGAAGGCGGTGCCTTCAACCACCCAGCCCTCGAAGGTGGCCTTCTCGAAATCCTCAAACACGATGTCTGGCCGAACCTTCGCATCCTCTGCCGGTATGATGGCGGAGCAGGCGAGCAGCGTCAGCCCGGGCTTGGCGCTCACGCGATTGTGCCGGAGCACGCCGGGGCAGTCTTTGCCCGTTGCTAGCAGCACCGCATTCTCCAGCCAGCCGCCCACTTCCACCCTCACCTCCTCGGCGCCGGTATTCTCAAGACTGTAACGCATGATGACCGCCGGGTAACTCGAGTTATCGAAATCCAGCGGACAGTATGGCGAGTAGGCCTCCAGCGTCACCCTTACCGGACAGTCCGGATCCGCATATCTAACCGTGCCGACCGGATAAGTCCCGGTGAATGAGATATGCTGCCATCCCTGGCGGTCCATCGTCCGCACCCGGGTGGTTCCACCGGCGACGATCTTGAGCGCGAAGCCCTGTTGAAACGGACAGGGTTGCGTGGTTACGGGATCGATATAGTTTCCGCCCTGCCAGGCACCGAGCCCTTGCGGGAGGCCGTGCCAGGAGCGCTCCTTGTATTGGATCTGGCGCGGCTGCACCCCGGAGAGATAGCGATTGAAAATGTCCCAATACCACAGCTTGCCATCCCCGCCCAGATACACCAACCCGGCACAAACACCCCCCACCGGCATGCCGATCTTCATGAGGGCGTCGCCTTCATATACCTTGGGCTGGCCCCGTGCAACCAGCGCCGCCTCCCACTCCGGCGGCAGCTTCTTCTCCGCAGGAATCACCGCGGACCAAGCCTTGGTCGCGAGTTTCCTGCATGCGTCGCCCACCCCGGGGTCGGCTGAACCTGGCGGCGCGTCAGGCTGGTGCCCCAGCATGCATTCATTGGATGTTGCCTTCATGGTTTGTCAATCTGAGCTTCGTTCCGGCGCTCGCATCCCTGGCTTGGCCTCCCAAGGACTGCTGAAGACGGGCCTAGTCTTCCACCTTCAGGCCCAACTCCTTGATCTTGGCCTGAATCTCCAGGTGCTTCTTCTTGGTGATCGGGTAACGCAGAAGAATGAGAATGGCCACGACCACCAACACGGCTGGCAGGTAGCCCATCATCAGCTTGATGCCGACGGCCGCGCGATCCGTCTGGACGAAGCCCTTGGGATCGAACCCGAAAACCGCCCCGGCGATGAAGAATGCCAAGCCCTGGCCAATCCCGATCACCAGCTTGTACACAAACGTGTAAACCGCAAAATAGGTTCCCGACTGGTCTTCCCTGGTTTCTAACATCGCAGCTTCGGAGATATCGCCGATAATCGCGGGGGAGATCGAATAATAGACCACCTGGAAGAAATTCAGGCCACAAAAGATGGCGAGGTAATACCAGAAGACCACCGGCCTGCCCCACAGCATGCTCACGCCGTCGTGGGGTTGCAGGAGACCCAGCGCGACATACAGCACACAGGTCACGGCCAAGCCGGCAATCAGGGCGATGTGCTTGCCCGCCACTGCTGCCAGCCAGTTCCAGACCGGCACCCCGAGCAACGAGCAGCACGCGCCGATCACGTAAATCTGGGAGACCTCCTCGCCCAGTTTCAAATACACCGAGACGTGCAGGTAAGCCATGGCGATCTGCATGCCCCCGGCGATTCCCAAGGCGGCGAAGGCCCCCATGAAGATCAGCATGGCCCGATTCGAGAACAAGATGCGCAGCACTTCCGCCGGGCTCTTCCGCTCGGTTTTCCTGACATGCGAGCCGCCGGGGCAGCACCATAAGGCCACCGCCACAAACACCGGCAGCGTGATGGCCAGCAACCAGAATGACACCTGCATCGACAAGTGCGAATAGTCCCGCGTAAGCGGCGACGCAGGCGTGTCGGCTAGACCCTGCACATGGATCTGATAGTAGGCAATGAGGTTGGGCATCGCCAGGAAGAGCAAGGCGCCCATGAAGCCCAAAGCGGTTCGAAAACTGAAGATCCGGGTCCGGGCGTCGTAATCACTGGTCAGTTCGGTGCCCCACGCCAGGTAGGGAATCTCCGACAGCGTCCAGGCGATGAAACCGACGATAATCCAGAGGCGCAGGCCTTCGATGGTCTGGTCCGGGGGAACCACCAGCAAATGATACACCGCCAGCAGGGACAGGGTCGCCCCGCCCACCAACCATGAGCGCCGACCCCAGCAGCGACTCCTGAAATGGTCGGAGGTCATGCCGACCACCGGGTCGATGATCGCGTCGATGATCCGAGCCAGAAACAGCACCCCTCCAATCTGCGCCATGGTGATGGCGAAGTGCTTGGTGTAATATCCCTGCATGAGCCCTTGGATGGGCCCTACCATGATCGCCAGTCCAAAGTTGGGCAGCGCGTAGGCGAGCGCCACTTTCCACGACATTCCTTTGCTTGTCAGATTCATTGTTGTCCTCTCAGTAGCAGTCACTTTCTCCACTCGATGGGCGCCATGGCTGGCATGTCAAAGCTGGGGCTGCGGATGGCGGATCGCCATGCCGAGCAGCCTCGCGGCTCATCATCCCAAAGGTGCGGGGCTGCCATGCTCACGACGGCAACCCCGCAAGTCCAGAGGAAAACCATAACTCCGGAAAATCACCCTAAACACAGAACTTCCAGACCCAAGAGAAGAGGATCGTGGATCGCAGAGGAGCTTCTTCATCCGCTATCTCTGATCCACTATCCGCGGTTCACTTCTGCTTTGGCCAGCGACGGTCACAGACCGCCGCTACAGTCCACTCTCACTTCTCACTTCCTCACTCCGCCTGCACCCGCACGAAGAGCTGGGCACCCGCCGAGGGCGCGGTGAGCGTGACCTCCACCGTCGCGACGCCCGCGCCATTGGGCGTGCCGACGCTCTCGGTCATGTCGGCCGGAAGAACCTTGGCCCATCCCTGCAAGTTCGCAGAGGTCCACACCGTGTAGCGCAAACCGCTGGCCGCATAACGGGTGTAGCTGAACTTGTGGCTACTCTGGTCGAGCGGCGCGGTGATCGGGTTGACCGAAGTGCCGCTGGTGGGATCCAGGCCGAAGGCGAATTCCTGTTGGTTGCTCAGGCCGTCCCGGTCCGGGTCGTGGGTCGGATCGGAATCGGTGAAACCGGGGAAGGTCGCCGCCCAGGTCTGATAGGGCGTCGAGCCACCGGCGAGATAGGCCACGATCACGGTACCGGAACCGCCGCCGCCGGCATTGGCTCCACGGCCGCCGCCACCGCCGCCGCCCAATCCATTCACACCCGACGTACCGGGCGTATTCTCGGGCCCGGACCCTTCGCCACCGCCATACAACGCTCCATGCCCCAAACCTGTGCCACCATAGCCTGCGGAACCGCCGCCAGCATAACCTATCGACGTGTCGGTAATGCTGTTAGAGACACCCGATCCACCATAAGACGGGCGGAAACCGCCGTTCTGGCCATTTTCTCCAGCGCCAGCTCCACCGGTGGCACCTGAGCCAGTTCCCCCAAGGTATCCAGCAGTGCTGTGCGATCCACCGTCGGTGCTGTATCCGCCTTGGTTGCCGCCTTGGTTGGCAAGATACTGAGCGCCTTGGCCACCGTAGGCGATGATCGGTCCGAAGGCCGATTGCGATCCTGATACGCCATCACCAGTGACTGCGGTCACGGGCGCACCTGCTCCAACCGTCAGATTCACCGTCGAACCGCCCGTCACAGGGTAAGTCGCAGTGTAATACAATCCGCCGGCACCACCGCCGGGAGAGCCACCTCCTGGATTGGGGTTGAGCCCAAAAGCACCGCCTCTGCTGCCGGCACCGCCGCCGCCGACGACGAGCACTTCCATGGAAGTGACGCCGTCCGGGACGGTCCAGGTGCCGGCGCCGACCGTGCTGAAGGTGGCCACGGTATAGCCGTCACTGCGGGTAGCGGTCGAGGTGGGAGTGATCGGCGGTGGGATCAGTTCGAAGATGGCCGTCACGGTGATGTCGGCGGAAACATTGCTGTCGGTGCGCGGATTGGCAGTCGAATTGTCGTTCCACTTGGCAAATTGGTAGCCCTCGTTCGGCACGGCTTCGACTTGGGTGCCGCTGTCGCCGTAGGTCACCGTTTGCGGCGACGGGCCGTTGATCGAGCCGTTCGCGCCGGGATTGTAGGTCAGGGTGTAGCTGCTGATCGTCCACTTCGCATACAGCGTGGTATCGGCCGTGATCGGGGTGCTGAAATTGAAGGGCGTGGTCAGGGCGATGTCGGAACACCACTCGACGAAGGTATGGCCGGGCTGGGTCGGGGGCGTTGGCAGCGTGGCCGTAGCGCCCGGGGTGACGGATTGGGCGTCCACCGCCGAGCCGCTGTTGCTTTCAAAGGTCACCGTCCAGTTGGTCAACCACTTCGCATAGAGCGTGGTATCGGCCGTGATCGGGGTGCTGAAATTGAAGGGCGTGGTCAGGGCGATGTCGGAACACCACTCGACGAAGGTATAGCCGGGCTGGGTCGGGGCCGTTGGCTGCGTGGCGGTGTTGCCGTCGGGCACGATCTGGCTCGAAACCGACGAGCCACCGTTGCTGTCAAAGGTCACCGTCCGCATCGTGACACCACTGTCATAGGCCACGATAACGACGCCCGAACCACCGTTACCGCCGAACCCGGAATCCCGTGCATCACCGCCGCCACCGCCGAGGCCGTCGACGCCATTATCGCCGGCCCCACCAGTCCTTGATCCATGACCGCCACCGCCTAGTCCACCCGCGTTATTTCCACCGTCATACCAGCCGCCACCGCCACCGCCATAGTATGAATTCGCACCGGTAATGGCACTCTGTTTGCCGTTCCCACCCGTAAGATTTACCCAGCCAAGACCTGCCGCCCCGGCTCCACCTCCGGCCCCAGCACCATAACCGCCAGCGCCGTTGGTCGCACCACCGGCAAAACCCGCATCACCTTGGTTGTTAGCTCCGGAATGCCCTCCTTGAGTGGTACCGGAGGGATCACCGATGCCACCGCCATACGCAATCAAGCTATCGAAGACCGATTGACCACCTGCGGTTCGGGTATTGTTTCCGGGGTCACCAAGACCTCCGGCACCGACAGTGATCTCAACGCTTCCACCGGCCGGGGTGTACGACGTGGTGTGATAAAATCCACCGCCGCCACCGCCGCCGCCTTTCCTTCCACCGCCGCCGCCGCCGCCAACGATCAGTACTTCCACATTACTGATCCAAGCCGGGATGGTCCAGGTGCCGGTGCCGACCGTGCTGAAGGTGGCCACGGTTTTGCCATCGCCGCGGAGTGAGGTTGTCGGGATGAGATCATCAGCCAGAGCGCTAGTGGAGGCGAGGCCCGCGAGGGCGGCGATGGCGAGGCAGAGCACCCGCTGGCGCGGCGGGCCCGCTGACCTGATGGCAACGGGCTGGTCACCCGTTGTCTGAATCTCATTGGTATTTCTTGATTTCATGGTTTGTCGGTGCTGGTGGGATGGTTGATGACATATTTGCCGGCTGGGCAGTGGCGAAGCAGGACGTTCATGCGATTCACATTTTTGCTGATTGGTTGGTGGTGTTGCAGTGCTTGTTTGCTGGGCAAAGCCCTTGCGGACGAAGACGCTTGGGAAAGGATTGGAGCGCGGGAGGCAGGGCGTGGGCTGGTTCGCGCTCGAACCGCATGATAACTGGCCCAACCGTGGCGCGGCTGCAAGAAGTTCCTACCTGTAACGAAAACTTACAGGTTGGGCGGCTGAGCATGCCCGTCCATCTCCGCCGCGCTCCGGATGCGGTTGGATTCGCTCTGCAAAGCAGCGGGGCCGCCGGTTCGCACCGACGACCCATCCATCCGGCGAGAATCCATTGACTCCGGACAATCACCAAAGACACCAGACACCAGACGCAAGAAAAGATGAAGAGCCTGCCGGTAGAGACACAAAGGGCGTTAGGGATCGCGGATCGCGGACGCTTGCCATCCTCCATCCGCGTTCCACTATCCTCTATCCACTATCCTCTATCCGCTATCTCACTGCCGTCTCTCACTGCGCCTGCACCCGCACGAAGAGCTGGTCACCCGCCGGGGGCGCGGTGAGCGTGACCTCCACCGTGGCGACACCCGCGCTGTTGGGAGTGCCGGCATTCTCGATCATGTCGGCCGGGAGGACCTTGGCCCATCCCTGCAAGTTCGCAGAGGTCCACACCGTGTAACTCAGCCCACTGGCAGCATACCGGGTGTAGCTGAACTTGTGACTACTCTTGTCGAGCGGCGCGGTGATCGGGTTGGCCGATGCGCCGGTGGTCGGATCCAGCCCGAAGGCGAATTCCTGTTGGTTGCTCAGGCCGTCGTGATCCGGATCATGCGTCGGATCCTTGTCGGTGAAGGGGTTTGCAAAGGTTCCGGCCGCCCAGGTGTCGTAGGGGGTCGCAGCGCCGGTGTAGGTCAGCACGCCGGTGGCCTCGGTGAAGGTCCAGGCGTTGTCGCCATCCGGCAGCGTCCAGACGTCGGACGCTTCGGCCCAGGCACCGGCCACGGTGAAGGTGGCACCGAAGGTCGCGGTCAAAGTGCTCACGTTGACCAAGGTCCAACTGTTGCCCACCGCTGCGGCGGCACCGCTGAGGTCGATGGTGAAGTCCCCATCCAACTGCACGGCGGCGGTGCCGCGGATCTTGTTGTTCACGCCATTGGCACCGATCTTGAACGTCAGGCCGGCATCGTCAGCCAGCACGAGGCTACCATCATTGACGACGGTATCACCCGTGTAGGTGTTGATGCCCGAAAGGGTCAGCGTGCCCGTGCCGTTCTTGGTCAGGCCGCCTCCGCTGATCTCGCCGATCGTGGTAGTTGCCGAGGCACCGCCTAGGTTGGGGTTGAACGTCACGGTGGGAACTGCCGTGTAGCCGAAGCCCGGTTTGGTCATGACGATGCCGTTGATGTGGCCGTCGGCGTCGAGCGTGGCGAAGCCTTGGGCCCTCGCTGGCATGCTCGCCGGGGCGTCTTGAAACTCAACGATCGGCGGGGCCACATAAGTCTGTGTGCCCGGATTGACCGAGACGCTCGTGACTCCTTGGCCGGCCGGTTCCAACAGTGGCTGAGCAATGGTAATGGCGAAGCCGTTGGTATCGATCACTGCGCCGCCCGCGTACACATAAGCCGCGCCCGGAGTGGCGTTGCGCACTCCCTTCAGGTTCCGCATGAAATTGGCCTCGTCCTTGGCCGCTTTCAAGGTGCCGCCGTTGAAATTGAACACGCCACCCCAAACGTCTCCCCCGATATCAGGGCACGTCACCTTCGGGGTCGTCAGGGTTCCGCCGGCGAGGTTGACCTCACCGAAAAATCCCAACGTGCCGGTTTGGTTGCTGCAGAGCCTGAAGTCGACGTCGGCGGCCATGTTCACCGCAGCGGTCCCGGTGATATTCATAAAGCCCAAGCCCCGGTTCGTGCCAACCGACACAATCAGCCCGGGCCCGCCCGGATTCGCATTGAAATTCAAGGTGCCGGCGGTCATGTTGTACCACGCCCATCTGCCCTGCCCATTGGCAATGCGATTGAAATTGCCTGGCGCGCTTGAATAGGTCACATTGACCTGGCCGCCCGTCTGAGTCAGCGAGCCGAAGTTGCTGCTGACCGTGAGCCTGTTCGCGTTGACGATGGCATTGTCCTGAAGGAGCATACGTGATGTACCCGAAGCGCCGTCGCCCTGCACATAGAAACCCAAGTTGGCGGTACTCTGCACGGTCAAGACCGCCGAGTCCTTCATGACACATTCGCCGCTGCCGCTTGCACCACCGGCATTTCCGCCGACGGAGAAGTTGCCTGCCGTGGTGAACGTTGCCGTGCCGCCCATCACCAACGTGGACGGACTGCCAACGTTACCCTGGCCGACGGTCACCCTATTGCCAACCCCGCCGACAGCGGTGAGAGTCACCGAGCCACCGGTCATGATGGTGGTAGGCTGGTTGCTGTTTATGGCACCGTAGAAATTGCCGTCCGAGGTGATGGACCCGCCTGTCATCTCGAGAGTGCCGCGGACGACGGTGGTGCTGCCCGAGTATTGGTTGACGCCGGTGATGGTCAGCTTGTTGGGGCCGAGCTTGGTCAGCCCCATGGTGACCGGTGGAACTGGAATGTTGGAAGCGTGGATGAAATCGCCCTCACTGGTGTCGATGCCGACGTTGGACCCGGAAACCATGGACACGCCGGTGAGGCTATCTGCGAAGAGCGAATCCACGTCGGCAGAGGTGAAGGCCCCGGCTCCGCTGACGCCCAGCCCCAAGGTGGCGTTCGCCGATACGGTCGTGGTTCCCGAGGAGACCATGGCGGCTGTCTTAAGAAAACTTAGAGTGCCCGCACCGACAACCGTTCCGCCGGTGTAAGCGTTCGTGCCGGAAAGGGTCAGGGTGCCAGTGCCGGACTTGCTCAAGCCGACCATGCCCGAGCCGTCGCTGATGTCGCCACTGATGATGGTGGCACCCACACCATTGACGGTGAGAAACTTCGAACCGGCGTTGCCGCCGCTGTTGATGCCGCCGGCAAAGGTCAAGGTCCCCGTAACCTTTTCGTTGGTGAAGGTGAAGGAGTCCGTCGTGTCGGGGGTGCCGAGGACAATGGCGGCGTTGACCAACTGGTTGTTGCCGGTCGTGGAGTTCATCTTGATCAGGCCGGCCGGATCGAGGGCGAGTGTCTGGCTGCCCGCCACGCCGCTGCCAATGGTGTATGCCGCGGCGCTGGCGGTATCGAACGTGATCCCTTGGATGATCACTCCTGCGTCCAGGTCGATGATGACGTTGGAATTGCCCGCGTTGTTGAAGGTGGCGGTGTCGCCGGTGCCGGGCACGGGACTGGCGCTCCAGTTGGTGGCGTTGGCCCACATGGCATCGCTGGTGCCGTTCCAGGTGGCGCTGGCGGCGTACGCGGACTGCGTGGCGAACAGCGCGGAGAGGGTGACAAGGCCCGTGGCCAAGGCCAGCGAGCACATCAGTTTCCGGGATGGACTCGCCGCCTTGCCGGCGGCCGGATGGGTTGGATTTGACCTGTGATTCGTGGGTATGGTCGCTTTCATGATGGTGGATGGTTGTGTTGCTAAAACGATTGGAATTTGCTCTTGGGGTGAAGGCCGTTGGCAACCCGGTGGCCGGCCCGGAGGGCGGAGGCGGGATTTGGATCCCGCACGCTACGAATCCGCATGATCGGGAAAATCGGGTCGGCGGTGCAAGACATTTGTGCCTGTAAGCAAAACTTACAGGTTGGGCGACCGCTCCGCGCTGCGCCGGTTTGCCGGTCGGCGCGGACGGGAAAAGATGCGGCTCAAAGGCAATGGATTCACGGTTGCCCGAGGGACACCTCCAGCGCCTCAGAGCCAAGCCACTATCCTCCATCTCCTGTCAGCCTCTCACTCCGCCTTGACCCGCACGAAGAGCTGGTCACCCGCCGGGGGCGCGGTGAGCGTGACCTCCACCGTCGCGACACCTGCGCTGTCAGGCGTGCCGACACTTTCGGTCACGGCGGCCGGGCCGCTCCAGGTTTGCAGATCCGCGGAGGTCCACACCGTGTAGGTTAGACCGCTGGCCGCATACCGGGTGTAGCTGAACTTGTGGTTACTCTGGTCGAGCGGCGCGGTGACCGGGTTGCACGATGCGCCGGTGGTCGGATCGAGTCCGAAGGCGAATTCCTGTTGGTTGCACAGGCCGTCGCCGTCGGGATCGCGGGTCGGATCGGAATCGGTGAAACCGGGGAAGGTCGCCACCCAGTTGCCATAGGGATCCGGCGCCGCGAGCGCCAGTTCCAGCGTCAGGTTGTCGAGGCGCGGCGTCAGGCCGTCGTAACCCAGCCCGAAGGTGCTGAGGCCGCCGGCGGCATTCAACGCGCTCTTGGGAATTCCCGGATGCCACCCGCTGGTGCCGTCGCCGCCATCGGCAACGGCGGTCCATATTGCCGTGTCGTTGACCTTCGCCAGCCAGTCGAATCGGGTGTTGTCCGCGGCATTCTCCCGGATTGTGAGAGAGATCGTGGTCAGGGTTCCGCCGCCCGCCACGTCGGGGTCGATTCCGCGGTTGCCACTGATCCCGAATGAGCTCCGATTGTTCCCGTCGGCCGTTCCGACAAAGGCCCCGTGCGTATTGCTGGGAAGGAAGGGGCGGAAAGTGAGGCCCGCATTGGTCAGGCCGGAGGCATTCCCGAAAAACACCCCGATGCTCTGCCCGCTGGCGGCATCCGCCGCCCCGATCTGCGCGGAAACCGTCAGCGCCCCGGACCAGTCATAGGTCGGCATCGTCCGCCAGAGGCCGCCATATCCGACCTGCGAATCCGTGCTGGCATAGCCGGCGGCAGGCACATACACTGCGGTACCGGACTGGCTGAACCCGGGATAGGTCGCGGCAAAGTTGGCAGAGGTGCTGAAGGTGCCGAATGATTCCTGATAGAGAGGAATCGCGCTCTTGGTCACCGTCACGGTGTAAACCTCGGTGGAGCCGTCTTCGGCGGTGACGGTATAACTCTGCGGCGTGGTGAAATCCAGCGGAGTGCCGGCAACGGGTGAGCCCGTCGCCAACGGCGACACCGTGTAGGTGGGTGCCAACGCCGTCAGATTCGCGGTGAGCGGCACAAGCACGCTGATCTGGTCGCCGACAATGACCGGCGGAGGCAACCCGGTAGCCACGACGAACGTGAGCATCTCCTTGGCTGTGCTCACCGGCAATTTGGTTACCGTGACCTCATATGTTCTGGTGGCTTTGGGATCCGGCCCCCCGGAGGTGATGACATAACTCTGCGGCGTGGTGAAGTCGCGGGACGTGTCCGAGACCGGGTCGGCCGTTGCGGCGGGAGAGATCGTGAAGGCGGGGGCGAGGTGCTCCACACTCCAACTGAATGGCACGCTCCAGGCAATTGCGGTGCCGGTGATGACGGCGGGATAACCGGGCAAGCCGAAGGTCAGGATGTCGGCCTCATAGACGGGCGGGACAAAACTGAGCGTCAGGTTGTCGATCCGCGGGATCACGCCATCATAGGCGATGCCGAAGGTGCTGAGGCCGCCGGCGGCGTTCAAAACGGTCTTGGAAATTCCGGTATGCCAGCCGCTGGTGCCGTCGCCACCATCCACCACCGCGGTCCACACCTCCGTTTGATTGACCTTCGCGAGCCAATCGAACTTGGTGTTGTCCAGGGCATTTTCCCGGAGTGTTAGGGAGATGTTGGTCAGCGCACCGCCCTGCACCACGTCCGGGTCAATCTGGCGGTTGTTGGTGATGCCGAAAGCACTCCGGTTGTTCGCGTCGGCGCTCGCGACAAAGGCCCCGTTCGTGAAGCTGTTGATGAAGGGCCGGAAGGTGATTCCCGCAGTGGCAAAACCCGAGGAATTGCTAAAGAAAACCCCGATGCTCTGCCCGCCATTGGCGTTGGCGGACCCAATGTCCGCCGAGATCGTCAGCGGAGTGGCCCAGTCATAGGTGGTCATGGTCCGCCACAGGGCTCCGTTCGCACCCGAGGTGTCCGTGCTGGCATAGCCGTCGGCGGAGGCGTTCCAAAGCGGGCCGCTCTGGGCAAACCCGGCGTAGGTCGCGGCAAAATCGGCCGAGATGCACGCGGCGCTGAAGGTTTCCTGATAGGCGACGCCGGCGGGCAGCACGTTGACCGTGACGGTGTAGATACGGGTCACGAGAGCGTCCGCCGAGGTGACCGTGTACTGCACCGGGCTGGTGAAGTCCTGGGTGGACCCGGAAGCCTTGTCACAGCTTGCCCCGGAGGAAACCGTGAAGGCAGGCGCAAGCGTCGTCACGGCCGTCCCGTGCGGCACGTTGGCGGTGATGTTCAGGCCGTTGATGGCAGCCGGACCCAAGGTTCCAAAATGGAAGGCCAGGATGTTGGCTCCCGGCAGGGACTCGTTGATGGTGAAGCTGACGTTGTCAAGGGTGTTCGCGTCATCGGTACCGACCGCATCGTCATCGGCCCACAACACATACATCTTCGCGCCGTAAACCCATTTCGAGCTGAGCGTCACCACGGTGCTCAAGGTGCCCGCAGTGGCCGTACACAGATCGGGGATGGCCGTCCAACTGTCCGCCAAGCCCGTCATGCTGTAATAGGCCCTAAGGCCTTCCAACTCCTCGACCCCGGCCTCGATGAGCCCGTAATCGCAGGAGATCTGCAACTTGGAGACGTCGTTGCCTGCAGAGTTCGTGTTCTGCAGGGTCGCCATCAGCAGGCAACCCGTGGTGCCGTTGGGCCGCAACTGCAGCAGGCTCAAGGTCGTGTTGCGGCGGGCCAGCACGTTGGCGCTCGGCGTGGGGCTGGTGGCCGACGTGCCAAGTGTCGTGGCAATGCTGCCGGCGGCGAGGGCGGACACTGCGGCATCCAGGCCCGCCGCGTCGGTCACGTCAGCCGGAGTGCCGGACCAATTGAGCGTGGCCCACTCGGTGGCCGTCGGCGTTGCCGTGAAACCGTCCGTGCCGCTGCCCGCGTCACCGACGGGAATGGCCGCCTGCGTACTGGTGGCGAGGCCCGCGAGGGCGGCCATGGCGAGGCAGAGCATCCGCTGGTGCGGCCGGCTCGCTGACTTGATCGCAACGGGCCTGTCACCCGTTGGCTGAATCTCATTTCTATTTGTTGATTTCATTGTTTCTTGGTGTTGGTGGGATGGTTGATGACATATTGGCCAGCGGCGCTGTGGCCAAGCCGGACGCTCATGCGATTCACATTTTGCTTTTCTTGGTTGGTGGTGTTGCTGTGATTGTTGGCTGGGAAACGCCCTTGCGGGCGAAGTCGCTTGAGAAAGGATTGGAGCGCGGGAGGCAGGGCGTGGGCTGGTTCGCGCTTCAAAGAAGCGGGGCCGCCGACTCGCACCGGCGACCCCATCAATCCGGTGAAAAACCATCAAGGAGCCGTAAATAAATAAACATGGCGTTAGAAGTCTGATCATTCAGAAATCAGGTAAAATGATGGAGGGTAAAATGATGGAAGAAAAGGTCAGAATTCCCGATAACGGGAGCACAATTCCAGTTCTTCATGATTTTACCCTATCATGATTTTACCAAATTGATTCCATGCTAACATGCAGATTTTGTAGGGCTTATTTCTTTACGGGGCCCAACTCCGGAACATCACCAAAGACACCTGACACAAAGGGCGTTAGGGATCGCGGATCGCGGAGGCTTGCCATCCTCCATCCGCGATCCGCGCTCCACTATCCGCTATCCACTATCCACTATCCTCTATCCTCTATCCTCTATCCACTATCCTCTATCCACTATCCACTATCCTCTATCTCTCTTCATCACTCCGCTTGCACCCGCACGAAGAGTTCGTCACCCGCCGGGGGCGCGGTGAGCGTGACCTCCACCGTCTCGACGCCCTCGCTAGGGGTGCCGACGACGGTCTCGGTCACGGTAGCCGGGCCGTTCCAGGCCTGCAAATCCGCGGACGTCCACACCGTGTAGCTGAGACCGGTATTCTCGGTCCGGGTGTAGCGGAACTTATGGGTGCCCTTGTCAAGCGGTGCGGTGTTCGGGTTGACCGACGAACCCGTGGTGGGGTCGAGACCGAACGCGTATTCTCCGAAGTTGCTCATGCCGTCGCGGTCCAAGTCCGCCGTGGGATCCGTGAGGTCGGCGGTGGGATACTTCGTGGCGGCCCAGTCGGCGTAGCTCAGCGTGGGCGGTGCCGTAGCATGGGACAGGATTTCCTCGGCCGTCAGCGAGCGAGTGAAGAAGGCCACGCCAGCGGCGCTACCCGGCCACGGGAAGTTGCTGTCCGAACGGACGCCAATGGTGAACGGATCAGGATGGGTGCTGCCAAAGTAGGCCGCCACATTTGCCCATCCCTTGTTCTCGACGTCTTCGCACACGCCATCCTTGTAGAGTCTGGCCTTCGTACCGTCGTAGGTCAGCGCGATGTGATACCACTTCACCGTGTCGATTGGCACCCACACCTGCGTGTTGTTCGTGCCCGACCTCTTGAACAGGCGCACGACGATTGAGTTGGTGCCCGTGCCGAAGGTGCCGCCGGCGTCCTGCGCCATGTACCAGCCCTCACGGTCGCCGGAGATCCTGCAGTTCGACGCAATATACCGGGGCGACGAAGGCGGCGGAACCGAGAACGGTTTGACCCACATTTCCACACTGAAGGGACCGTCCGGGCAAAGCGCCGCGTTATGCGGAATCCGCACCGCATTGGTTCCCGTCCCATCCGTGGAAATGGCGGTGTCGTCGCCACTCAGGACGGCCGGACCTGCGACCGAGTAGGTGATGCCTGCGCTGGAGTAGGCGGCATTGATTCCGGCAGTGTTGTCGTACGCCACGAGCCCCTTGCCTTCGTTCAGCGGCCAATAGGCATACGGATTGCTGGTCATGACCCGCGCCGCGTAGCCCGCCCATTCCTTCACCACCACGGCGTAGTCCTGATAGGTTTCATCCTCGGCGGAGATCCGGTAGGGCTGCGGCACGCCGGAGAAGTCCAGCGGGCTGCCGGAAGCCGGGTTGCCGGTGGCACCGGACGACATGACGTAGGTCGGCGACAGCGGGTTCCGCGAGGTGCCGCTGCGCACCTGGAGCACCCAGTCGGTTCCCACGTTGTTGGTGTTGGCCGGGTGGGCGGGACCATAGCCGGAGCCCGCGAAGAGGACGTTGGACATGTCCTTGCCGGTCCGCGGCGCGGCCACGGTGACCGTGACGGTGTAGGCATTGACGATGGCCCCGTCGGTGACCGTGTAGGTCGCCGGGTTCAGGGCGCCGAAGTCCGGAGACGGCGGCGAACCACTGGTTTGGTCGCAAGTGCCGGAAGTCAACGCGAAGGTCGGTGCCAAGGACGACAGACCCGCGTTCCACGGCGTGTACGGCACGGTCAGGGCGATGGTCTTGGCGGTCCGGTCGATCACGCCACTGGATCCCGGAATGCCGAAGGAGACGATTTCACCGGATCCCGGATAGTTGGTGGTCAAGGCATACTTCGTCGCGAGGTAGCTGCCCACCGCGTTGAGTTCGGTGGCCGACAACACGCGGTTGTAAACCATGATTTCCGAGATGTCGCAATCGGACGGTTCGCTGCCGCTGCTGTAGCCGTTCAACTGCAGGTTGTTGGGACCTTGGGTGCCGTTGGTGTTCGACACCAGCAGGGTGCCGTCCGAATACACCGTGGACGGCTGGCCGGAGCCGCCGATGGTTGCCGCAAACAGGTGCGGGTTGGTGTTCGAGGATGGGCCGGCCTCATAGACCCACCCCTCGAAGTAGAAGCGGCTGTATTGGTTGCCGTGGTAGCCCATCAACCAGTTGTTGCTGGTGGCACTCAGCACGCGGGCGTTGGTGCCGCCGGTCTGGCGGGACACGTAGAGGATCGTCACCGGTCCCGCCGCGCGATTCACGCCGTCGTTCATCCACGACGAGGTGTTGAAGTGGATGGTCGGCAGGCCGCCGATGCCGGTAGCCACGGTCGGCGTGCCGGCCCGCGTCGTCGCCTTGCCGGAGAGTCCTCTCGCGTCGCGCCATTCCGTCACCGCGCTGCCGGCCAGCGAGATGGAATACGGGGCGCTGGCGTCCAGCCACATGTCGAGGCCGCTGAGGCCGTACGGCGGTACGGGGGCGACGTAAACCGTCACGATGTAGTCGTTGACCACGCCGCCGTCGGTCACGGTGTAGGTCGCCGGGTTCTGCGCGGCGAAGGTCGGGGACGGCGGCGAACCGCTGGTCCGGTTGCACGTACCGCTGTTGAGCGTGAAGGACGGGTTGAGCGTCGCCAGACTCGTGGAGGACGGCAAGGGCCCCAACGAGATGGTCTTGGCAATCTGGTCGATGACACCGGTATAGGTTCCGCTGCCGTCGGTGTAGCTGAAGCTGGTGATCAATGCCGTCGGCGCGTAGGTCAACATGCCGGTTGCGGGATCGAAGACCCAGCCGGACTTGGACCAGACGCCGCCGACCTTGTCGAAGCCGGTCACGCCGAAGGTCGGGCCGTAAGTCACGCCCAAGGTGCCGACATCGACAATCGTCCAGGTCCCGGAAGTCACCGAGACTGCGGTCCGGTCGAACGCGAACGCGCCGTTCAGCACCACTGTGCCCGTGCCGGTGAGCGCGTTGCTCGAGGAATTGGTCAGCTTGAAGGCCATGCTGCCGGTATCGGTGAGCGTCAGTTGTCCCGCGTTGACGAGCGTGTTGCCGGTGTAGGTGTTGGCACCGCCGAGTTCCTGGGTGCCGTCGCCATTCTTGATCACGGCCATACCGGTCGCGCCGTCGGCAATCGCACCCGAATACGTGCAGGTCTTGCCGGCGGCCAGGTTGAGTGTCAGCGCGGTGACATTGCTGTAATAGCTATCCGCCCAAGCGAAGCTGGCGGCGGCGCATGCCGAAGCCAGTGCCTCGGTGCCCTTGAGGCCGCCGATGGTTGGCGTGGTAACACCGCTGCCAATCATTGCAGTGTATTGCCGGTTCACGACCAGCGCGCTGTTCTGGAGGGCAAGATTATGGCCGATGCCCACGCCGATGTAGTTGTTCGGGGTGGCGGCTGCCACCGTCGTGTCGCCACTGAAGGTGTTCGGCCGGGTCAGAAACAACCTGGCCGCACCGGAGTTGCTGGTCACGTTCAAGCCATATCCGTTGCCACCGTCGTCCACGATGCCGGAAATCGTCAGCGCCGACCACATCGGGCCCCAGCCGTCAATCCGCACCGTTTGGCTGTCGCGCAGGGTGATGTCTCCCTTGAATTCTCCACCGGCACCGATGCCACCATCCACTCCATAGATCAGATCAAACGCATTGAGCCCGCCAGGGCCGCTGATGACGCCGCCGAGAGTGACGGAATTCCTGATCTGGAGGCCCGCGGAATGAATCGTGATCGGCCCGGTGCCGGAATTGAAGCCGTTGTGCGACCTGAGGGTCGTCCACAAATCAATCGCGTTGTTGTTCGTCAACGTACCGCTTGGGTAACTGCTGATGGTGATGTTTGCAGTCGTTCCAACGCATTCGCCAAAGAAAGCAGACCGCCACCTCTTAGCGTCGTCCCGCCGGGGTAGGAGTGCGCATTGGATAGCGTCAAATCGCCTCCGCCTGACTTGGTGAGGGCACCCGCGCCAATCGGCCCACCGTTGAAGGTATAGGTGCCGGAGCTGGCGCTGACGGTGGTGGACGCGGGCAGCATATCTGCTGCGATGGTGATCGTCCCGCCCTCCGTCCGGTTGAAGATCACGTTTTGGCCGTCGGAGAATGCTGCGGGAAGTCCGAAAACCTCTCCGAGCCAGTTGACGGAGCTGGTGTCCCAAGCACCGCTGCCGGTGTTCCAAATGACGGTGGTTTCCACCGGCGACTCGGTGACCGTCACGGTATAGTCGTTGGTGACCAGGCCATCCGACGATCGAACCCAGTAATGCAGCGGAGAAGTGAAGTCAAAGCTGTCAAAGGGATTAATCACAACTGCGGGAGGGGGGGGCAAACGCGGGTCGGTCTGGTAGCAGGTCGCGCCATCGGACAGGGTGAAGTCGGGTCCCAGGCTCGTCACATTCGTGCCTGTCGGCACATACATGGTGATCGAGGTGCCGGCGATAACGCTTGGCATACCCGGCAGCCCGAAGGTCAGGATTTTCGCTTGCGCCGCGGTCTTGGTGAAACTGACATCGTCGATGGTATAGTCACCGTCGGGATTGCTGCCGTTGTCATCCGCCCAGAGTTTCGCCATCGCCCCAGGCCAGTGACGTCAAGTCCATGGAGATGGGCGTCGTGCCGGTCGCTGTCAACAGATTGTCGCCTGCCGCAGTCCAACTGCCCGTCGCCCCGGTATTGCTCCAATAGACCCGGTGACCTTTGATCTCCTCCGCAGGGTTGACCGTCGGCAGCCCAAGGGTATAGGCTACAGTTAGACCGTTGATGGTGTCACCCGAGGTGTTCTGCAGCGTGGCCATCAGCAAGGTCATCTTGTTGCCGGTCGGCTGCGTCCCGAGTTTCTGATCGCCCGAGCGCCAATAGGCACTCCCGTTGGTCCCGCTGCCTGCTTGCGTCGCGAGTGGGCCCGTGATGCCGCTGGCGACGATGGAAATCATCGCGCTGTCCAGGCCGGCATCCGTCGTCACGTCTCCCGCGGCTCCACTCACCGACAGCATGGACCACTCGGTGGCGGCCGGCGCGGAGTCGAAGGTGAGCGTGCCGCTGCCGGACGCCCCGACGGGGATGGCGGCCTGAGCGCTGGTGGCGAAGCCCGCGAGGGCGGCCATGGCGAGGCAGAGCACCCGCTGGCGCGGCGGGCCCGCTGACTTGATCGCAACGGGCTGGTCACCCGTTGTCTGAATCTCATTGGTATTGGTTGATTTCATGGTTGCTTGGTGTTGGTGGGATGGTTGATGACATATTTGCCGGCGGCGCGGTGGCCAAGCCGGACGTTCATGCGATTCACATTTTGCTGATTGGTTGGTGGTGTTGCGGTGGTTGTTTGCTGGGCAAAGCCCTTGCGGGCGAAGACGCTTGGGAAAGGCGTGGCGGGCGGGAGGCAGGGCGTGGGTTGCTTCGCGCTTCATCCGCATGAAAATTGGCCCAACCGTGGCGCGGCTGCAAGAAGTTCCTACCTGTAACGAAACCTTACAGGTTGGGCGGCTGAGACTGTTCGTCCATTTCCGCTGTGCTCCGGTTGCGGGTGGATTCGCTCTGCAAAGAAGCGGGACCGCCGGTTCGCACCGACGACCCACCCATCCGGCGAGAATCCATTGATTCTCCGGACCATCACCAAAGACACCAGACGAGGCGAAAAGATGAAGAGCTTGCCGACAGAGACACAAAGGGCATCAAGGATCGCGGACCGCAGAGGCTTTCCATCCTCCATCCGCGATCCACTATCCTCGATCCTCGATTTTCCATCTCACTTCCGTCTCTCACTGTGCTTGTACCCGCACGAAGAGTTCGTCACCCGCCGGGGGCGCGGTGAGCGTGACCTCCACCGTCTCGACGCCTGCGCTAGGGGTGCCGACGACGGTCTCGGTCACGGCCGCCGGGCCGTTCCAGGCCTGCAAATCCGCAGACGTCCACACGGTGTAGGAGAGACCGGTATGCTCGGTCCGGGTGTAGCGGAACTTGTGGGTGCCCTTGTCAAGCGGTGCGGTGAGCGGGTTGACCGACGAACCCGTGGTGGGGTCGAGACCGAACGCGTATTCCTCAAAGTTGCTCACGCCGTCGCCGTCCAAGTCGGCGTTCGGATCCGAGAGTTCTTCGCCCGCATACTTCGTGGCGGCCCAGTCGGCGTAGGTCAGCCTGGTCGATCCGAACCACTTGGCGATCAGGTAATTCTCGACCAACAACCGCTCCTCCTCGCTCAGCACCCGGTCGTAGATGAGCACCTCTGCCTGGTATTGATTGCCCGCATGATAGGTGCGGTCCTTGTTGAAGGAATCGGCCTGCACGTTGCCGGTGGTGATGACTTCCACCAGGTTGAAGCCGTGGTGGAGGTCTGCGGGCATGGCATAACTGGTGCCGTTCACCAAGGTTCCATTCACATAGGTCGATCCCCCTGTGATGTTGCCGCTGGTATATCCCGCCCAAAGCGGGTCGGCCGGATTGTCGTCGGTCGGCCGGTGGAAATGGTAGGCGCTGGCGTCCGTCAACAGGAAGCTGTTGCCCTTGAAAACCGCGAAGACGGTGCGGATGTTGCTGGCCCTGGTGAAGCCCAAGGCACCGCTGCTGGTGGCACCGCCATTCTTCGGGAAGTACAAGGCCGGCAGGCCGGCTTCCGTGCCCGCATTGGCGACATACGTCGGACTCGCATTGCCACTCGGCACCGTGGCGTCGGCATGGTTGCCGCTGAGGTCGGGCCAGGTGCTCACCGGATTGCCGTTTGCGTAGCCCGTGAGTTGCGAGGCATCAAAGAAGCGCACCAGGCCGGCGGTGACGGGCACGGCGACCACGGTGACCGTCACGACATAGTCGTTGACAACGTCGCCGTCGGTCACGGTGTAGGTCACCGGGTTCTGAGTGGCGAAGGTCGGCGACGGCGGCAAACCGCTGGTCTGGTTGCACCTGCCGCTACTCAACGTGAAGGTCGGATCGAGCGCCCGCAGATCTGTCAATTTCGACAAGGGGCCCAAGGAAATGGTCATGGCGTCTTGGTCGATGACGCCGACACAAGTCCCGCTTTCGTCCGTGTAGCGAAAATCCGTGATCAGAGCACGCGGGGCATACGTCAACGCGCCGGTGGCGGGATCGAAGGTCCACCCCGACATGGTCCACACGTCGCCAACCTTCGTGAAACCGCTCACGCTGAAGGTCGCGCCGTAGGTCACGTGGGCGGCGTCCACGATGGTCCAACTGCCGGCCGCAGGTGCCGCCAAGACATCCGTCCGGTCGAAGACGAACGCGCCGTTAAGCACCACCGTGCCCGTGCCGGTGAGCTTGTTGCTGCTGGTGGGCGTGACCTTGAAGGTCAGGCTGCCGGTTTCGGTGAGCGTCAATTGCCCGGCATCGACCGTGGTGTTGCCGGTGTAGGTGTTGGCCCCGCCGAGTTCCTGGGTACCGCCGCCGGCCTTGGTCAAGGTCATGCCGGGTGCCCCATTCGCGATGCCGCCGGTGTAGGTGCAGGTCTTGCCGGCGGCCAGGTTGAGCGTCAGCGCGGTGACACTGCTGTAATAGCTATCCGCCCAGGCGAAGCTGGCGGTGGCCAGGGCCGAAGCCAGGGCCTCGGTGCCCTTGAGGCCGCCGATGGTTGGGGTGGTGACACCGCTGCCAATCACTGCAGTGTATTGCCGGTTCACGACCAGCGTGCTGTTCTGGAGGGCAAGATTATGGCCGATGCCCACGCCGATGTAGTTGTTCGGGGTGGCGGCTGCCACCGTCGTGTCGCCACTGAAGGTGTTCGGCCGGGTCAGATACAACCTGGCCGCACCGCTGTTGCTGGTCACGTTCAAGCCATAGCCGTTGCCACCGTCGCCGACGACGCCGGAAATCGTCAGCGCCGACCACATCGGACCCCAGCCGTCAATCCGCACCGTTTGGTTGTCGCGCAGGGTGATGTTTCCCTTGAATTCTCCACCGGCGCCGATGCCACCATCAACTCCATAGATCAGATCAAACGCGTTGAGGGTGGGACCGCCCACCGGGCCGCTGATGACGCCGCCGAGAGTGACGGAATTCCTGATCTGGAGACCTGCGGAATGAATCGTGATCGGCCCGGTGCCGGAATTGAAGCCGTTGTGCGACCTGAGGGTCGTCCACAAATCAATCGCGTTGTTGTTCGTCAACGTACCGCTTGGGTAACTGCTGATGGTGATGTTTGCAGTCGTTCCAACGCCGCCACCTCTTAGCGTCGTCCCGCCGGGGTAGGTGTTCGCATTGGATAGCGTCAAATCGCCTCCGCCTGACTTGGTGAGGGAGCCCGCGCCAATCGGTCCACCGTTGAAGGTATAAGTGCCGGAGCTGGCGTTGACGGTGGTGGACGCGGGCAACATATCTGCTGCGATGGTGATCGTGCCGCCGGCCGTCTTGTTGAAGATCACGTTTTGGCCGTCGGAGAATGCCGCGGGAAGTCCGAAAACCTCTCCGAGCCAGTTGACGGAGCTGGTGTCCCAAGCACCGCTGCCGGTGTTCCAAATGACCGTGGCTTCCACCGGCGACTCGGTGACCGTTACGGTATAGTCGTTGGTAGTTAGGCCATCCGACGATTGAACCCAGTAATGCAGCGGAGAAGTGAAGTCAAAGCTGTCGAAGGGATTGATCACCACCGCAGGAGGGGGGGCAAACGTGGGTCGGTCTGGTAGCAGGTCGCGCCATCGGACAGGGTGAAGTCGGGTCCAAGGCTCGTCACATCCGTACCGGTCGGCACATACATGGTGAGCGAGGTGCCGGCGATAACGCTTGGCATGCCCGGGAGCCCGAAGGTCAGGATTTTCGCTTGCGCCGCGGTCTTGGTGAAACTGACATCGTCGATGGTATAGTCACCGTCGGGATTGCTGCCGTTGTCATCCGCCCAGATCAGATAGAGGGTTTCGCCATCGCCCCAGGCCAATGAGGTCAAGTCCATGGCGATGGACGTCGAGCCGGTCGCTGCCAGCAGATGGTCGCCCGCCGCAGTCCAACTGCCCGTCGCCCCGGTATTGCTCCAATAGATCCGGTGACCCTTGATCTCCTCCGCCGGGGTGACCGTCGGCAGCCCAAGGGTATAGGTTACCGTTAGACCGTCGATGGTGCCACCCGAGGTGTTCTGCAGCGTGGCCATCAGCAAGGTCATCTTGTTGCCGGTCGGCTGCGTCCCGAGTTTCTGATCGCTCGAGCGCCAATAGGCACTCCCGTTGGTCCCGCTGCCTGCTTGCGTCGCGAGTGAGCCCGTGATGCCGCTGGCCACGATGGAAATCATCGCGCTGTCCAGGCCGGCATCCGCCGTCACGTCTCCCGCGCCTCCACTCACCGACAGCATGGACCACTCGGTGGCGGCCGGCGCGGAGTCGAAGGTGAGCGTGCCGCTGCCGGACGCCCCGACGGGGATGGCGGCCTGGGCACTGGTGGCGAAGCCCGCGAGGGCGGCCATGGCGAGGCAGAGCACCCGCTGACGCGGCGGGCTCGCTGACTTGATCGCAACGGGCCTGTCACCCGTTGGCTGGATATCAGATGGATTGGTTGTTGATTTCATTGTGGTTGGGAGTTTTGGGGATGACTGATGACGGGTTTGCCGACTGGGCTGTGGTGAAGCTGGACGTTCATGCGTTTCACACCATTCTGCTTTGGCCAGCGACGGTCACGGACCGCCGCAACAGTCCGCTCTCACTTTCTCACTGCGCTTGCACCCGCACAAAGAGCGTGGCACCCGCCGGGGGCGAGGTGAGCGTGACCGCCACCGTCACGACGCCATTGCGATCGGGCGTGCCGACGTTCTCGGTCACGGTGGCCGGACCGGCCCAGGCCTGGAGATCGGCGGAGGTCCACACCGTGTAGCTCAGACCGCTGGCCGCATACCGGGTGTAGCTGAACTGGCGGCTGGTTTTGTCGAGCGGCACGGTGATCGGGTTGACCGACGCGCCGGTGGTCGGGTCCAGACCGAAGGCGAATTCCTGGAAGTTGGTCATGCCGTCGCCGTCCGGGTCGTGGGTGGGGTCGGTGTCGGTGAAGGGGTGGGCGAAGGGGCCATTCGCCCAGGTGACATAGCCCTGCGCGGGAGGCACGGACGCGCAGAGGATCTTGCCGCTGATAAACGATGCGCCGCCGGGTCCGCCGTATAACAGGAAATCAAAATTACTGCCATCGCTGACGCTCACGTTGGTGAGATTGAAACTGAGGCCACCAGTCGCGGAAGAAAACAACTCCACGCCATCGCGTTTGATAGCGAAGGCGGCAGCACCCAGCCTGACAGCGCCCGTGATGTCAATCGCTCCGGCCTCGGCCGCAGCGGCGGTCCAGCGCAGCACCGTCGGGCCCTCAACGCCGCCAGGGTCGTAGGTCTTGGTTCCGCCGGGGTGCCATGTTAGCTCATCCGCTCCGGGCGAGCCGGCCCATAGCGCTTGGTCACTCACGTTCGACCAGCCGCCATTTGCGGGGTAGCCTTGACCACCGTAGGCGGCGGGCCAGCCAGGGTTGCCGGCAAAGGACAATGGCGTCAGGCCATTGTCAGCCAGGTTTTGCCAGTAGTAGTTCCAGTGGCCGGCGCCGGCGGTGTCGGGCAAGCCCAGGCCGCCGCCGAAGTTGGCCGTCGTCTGGCCCGCCGTCCCGGCTTGGTAGTCGGCACGAATTTCGGCGAGGACGGGCGCGGGCGTCGCACTCACCTGGCTGGAGTTGGCGCTCTCACCGACCTCGTTGGTGGCCGACACCACGTAGAAATAGGCCGTGCCGTTGGTGAGGCCGGTGTCCGCAGAGGTCGTGTCCGTGACAACGGGCGCAATCGTCGTGAAAGGTCCGCCATCCGTCAGCGAACGTTTGACGCTGTAGCTGGAGGCCCCGGTCGAAGCGGCCCAACTCAGGTTCACCTGCGCATTGATCCCCCTCGCGGCCAGCCCGGTCGGAGGTGGCGGCGGACGGACGCCCGTCGTCAACTGGAGGATCTGGGCGCTGATCTTCGATGCGCCGCCGCCACCGCCGGTCAAGATGAAGTCAACCTTACTGCCATCGCTGACGGGCACGTCCGGAAAATCGAAACTGTTGCCCGTTAGCGTCAATGGCACGTCGTCCACTTTGATCGCGAAGGAAACGGCACCCGGCACCAGAGTGCCCCTGATCTGGACTGTTCCGGCCTCGGACGCACCGGCGCTCCAGCGGATGATCGTGGGGGTTCCGCTGCCGGGATGCCACGCCAACTCACCGGGCCCGGGCGTCACACCGTCCCAAATTCCCTGGTCGGTCACCGTGCCCCACCCATTGCCGCCACCATTGTATGCGCCGTAAAAATGACTCGGGTTCCATGGCATCAGAGCGGGTGTGATCCCGTCCAAGACGTAGTAGTTCCAGTGGCCGGCGCCGGCGGTGTCGGGCAAGCCCAGGCCGCCGCCGAAGTTGGCCGTTGTCTGGCCTGCCGTCGCGGCGGCCTGGTAATCGGCACGGGCGTCGGCGATGACTACCGGATCTGCGGGTGCCGTGCCGCCGGCCGACATGGCCGCCGCCGCCGCCAGGACGGAAGCAAACTGTCGCACGGCAGCGCGGATTGATTCGACGGTATTCAGTGGCTCCGGTTTCATGGGACGATTGGTTGGTGGGGACGCTGATGGTTGATGGCGGATCCGTCGGCAGCACCGTGGCCAAGCCGGACGCTCAGGCGTTTCACATTCTGCTTTGCGGTTGGGATGCCGGGAACTGTGCTTGCGGGGAGCATGCTTGGGAAAGGCGTGGCGGGCGGGAGGCAGGGCGTGGGCTGGTTCGCACCCGATCCAAGGAGAAAAACTGGCCCAACCGTGGCGCGGGGGCAAAACCTTTCTGCCTGTCACCAAAACTTACAGGTTGGGCGGCCGGGCATTGTCGCCCAAGACGGTCCGCTGACTCAGGCATCGTTGGGGTGACATAATGCTGTCGGGGCCGGAGCAAAACTAGACAGAGACGGAGCAAAACTGGACAGAGACGGAGCAAAACTGGATTTCTTCTGTTAGAGGCTGAATCGACTGGCGGTCAGAGGGGTTGGGTTGCGAGGATCGGCTGACGTCCGCAGG
>JAPLUI010000287.1 GCA_026397725.1 Verrucomicrobiota bacterium
CCACAAGAATGTGGTGGCTCCTTATCGCGCCCACGTTACTCCCGGTGCCACACCCGCCCACCGGGTTCTGATGCTGAGAACGGGAACGCCGAATCCTGGTGACGACCCGGAAGATGTTTGGGCCGCAGCGAGCGCCGAAACTTAGCCACCCCGCTATGGCTAAACCGTTAGAGCTGCTGCCACACCATTCTTCACGCCGAAGATTTCAACATTCAACATTCAACTTCCAACATTCAATGATCAAGTAAGACAAAGAGTTGGCACCGCCGCACTTGTCACTTGGCGAGGCACGTCAGCTTGCTGGCGGTGCGGATATAGAGACGCCCGTTGGCCGCAGTGATGGTGGCGCAGGCGGGGCCGTCGGCATAGTCGGCGCGGGAGAGAATCCTGCCGGTGGGACCGGCTGCGACCACCACGACTTCCCCGGCTTCGCTCATGACATAGATTTTGCCGTCCGCGCCGGTGGGTGAGGTCCGCCACGCCCCGCCGGGGGCGATTTTGCAGCGGCCCGCCTCCTGGCCCGTGGCGGGATCAATCACCAGTAGGAAGATGCCGGAGCTGCTCTTGCTGCCCCGGCTCCATGGATCATTCTTGTCGCTTTGAAGCACATAAATGAGGCCCTGATAGACCAAGGGAGTGCCCGAATCACTCGTGCGTTCGTCATAGGTCCAAGTGAGGGCAGCAGGCTCGAGTTGACCCTTGCCGCCGGCTTTCAATGCCAGCATGGGACCGCCGCGAGGTTTGGTCGCCACGACCAGGTCGCCGACGCTGACCGGGGAGGGGATCAGACGCCAGTTGGTTTCCCGCTGCGGGTTGTAGTCCAGGCGCCAGAATTCGTTGCCGGTGGCCGGATCATGCCCGCTGATGCAATCGCCGCCTTGGATCAGCAGTTCCTTTCTGGGCTGGCTTTCTAACGGAATGGCGGAGGCATAGGACTCGAACGATTCGTCAAGCGCGGCGGATTTCCGGACGTGTTTCCACAGCTCCTTGCCGGTTAGAAGATCGATCGCCAACACCAGGGAATCAAGAGCTTGCTCGGTTCCGGCGGGACCGGAATACGGCTTGGGTCGGCGCAGGATCTGGACATAGACGGTGCCGTTCCACAGCAGCGGACTCGAGCTATAGCCGAACTTGGTGGCCAGATTGCCGTGCTCCCTAACCAGGTTTTTGCTCCACAGCAGCTTGCCATCCATGTCGAGGGCGGCAAGGTCGCCGCTGCCGAAGAGAAAGCAGACCCGCTTGCCATCCGTGACCGGCGAGGGGGTGGCGCCGTTGTTTTGAGGGGCCTTGATCTCGTCGCCCAAGCGCTGCTGCCACCGGACTTTGCCATCCTGCGCGTTCACACACAGCGCCAGCAGGCCCTTGGTGGCCGGATCGGTGGACGTGACAAACACCCGGTCGTTCCAGACAATCGGGGTGGCATGGCTGGCACCGGGCATGGCGACACTCCACTTTGCCGTGGCGGGATCACAGGACTCCGGCAGTCCGGTCTCACTGGTGGAACCGTTGGAGCATGGCCCCCGCCACTGCGGCCAGTTCTCCGCGAGTGCCATCGACGGCAATCCTAACACAATCGCGAGGAGCAGTGGCGTGCATCCGACTATTTCATGACCAAGTGGCTGTTTCTGCATGCGGGGAAGGCAAGCGTAACCCATCCGCCGGGCCTGCGCAACAGCAAGTGCCAACACGGAAATATGGATTGGGCATCCCACCTGTTGGCTAGCGGTCATGGCATCGGCACCAGTCAGGAAACCAGTGATCGCTCCGGACAGACCGTGCCGTACAGGGTGAAGCCGGTGGAGTGGTCGATGTGCAGGTCCAGCAGTTGACCGGTCAGCCGCGCCGCATCACCCTCGAAAATGACGATCTTGTTTTGCGCCGTGCGGCCGGTTAGCCGGGCGGCGTTGGTTTTGGATGGACCCTCGCACAGCACCTGCTGGCGGGTGCCAACCAGGGCCTGGTTTTTCTCAATCGCGATGCGATTGACCACCTCCAGCAGGCGCTGGTTGCGCTCCTCCTTGACCTGCTCGGTGACTTGTCCGTCCATGTCCGCAGCCGGGGTGTGGCGGCGCGGCGAGTAGCGGAAGACAAACGCGTTGTCGCAGCGCAGGCGCTCCACGGCAGCCACGCTGGCCTGGAAATCCGCCTCGGTCTCGCCGGGGAAGCCGACGATGATGTCGGTGGTGATGGCCAACCCGGGACGGGCGGCTTGCATGGCCTCGCAAATCGCGATGAACCTTGCGCTCTGGTAGGGCCGCCGCATCGCCTGCAGAATGCGATCCGAGCCGCTTTGCATCGGAAAATGCAGGTGCGAGCAGAGCTTGGGAAGATAGGTGAAGGCCTTGATCAAATCCTCGCGATAGCCGATCGGATGCGGCGAGGTGAAGCGGATGCGTGCCAGCCCGGCGACCTCATGCACGGCCTCGAGAAGTTGCACAAACGGCGATTTTCCGGCCACCCTGGGAAACTCGGTGCGGCCATACAGATTGACGATCTGCCCTAACAGGGTGACTTCCTTCACGCCTTGGGCCACGAGGTGGCGCACCTCGCCGACAATCTCGGAAATCGGGCGTCCCCGCTCCTTGCCGCGGGTATCCGGGACAATGCAGAAGCTGCAACGCATGTTGCAGCCCTGCATGATGGAAACCAAGGCGGTGGCCTCACGCGCCTTGGGCAGATGATCGCGGATGGTGTTTTGCGAACCTTCCTCCTCGGCGATGTCACAGACGGTCTCGCCCCGCAGCGCCAGCGCGGGATCGTCCATCCGCGCTTCTAGCCGTCGGCGCAGGATGGCATCGACGTACTCGAAGGCCTTGTGGTATTTCTGCGTGCCAAGGACCAGATCCAGATGCGGGAATCTGCCCAACAGCTCCTCGCCGCGGGATTGTGCCATGCAGCCCATGAAACCATACACGACGTGCGGATGGCGGCGGCAGTGGGCCGCCAGCAGGCCCATTTTGCCAAGGGCTTTCTGCTCGGCCTGGTCGCGCACCGAACAGGTGTTGATGAGAATCGCATCGGCCTCGGCCTCGTTGGCCGTGACAGTGTAGCCGCCCTCGATGAACATCCGCACCACTTGCTCGGAATCACGCTCATTCATCTGACATCCGTAGGTTCTGACATGGACCTTGGGCATTGGGGCAGGGGGCAGAGGTCGGTAGGTCGGTAGGTCGGTAGGTCGGTAGGTCGGTAGGTCGGTAGGTCGGTAGGTCGGTCAGGGCGTGACCGCCGGGCACGCCCACTTGTCGCCAACGGCGTGAGATGAGCAGGCAATGGCGAGTGTGCGGAGGTCAGAGGTCAGAGGGCAGCAGCACGTCTTGCGCGATGCCGCATGCTGTTTGCGGCCCGCAGCTAGGCGAGGGTGAGCCGGGCATCCGCGTTGAGTTTATCCGTTAGATCGGACCACCCGCCGGGAACCTGGAGGTTGAAGCAGCGGAGATAGAGCGTGAGCAACTTCGGCTCGAACAGCCCGATCAGGCGCTCGATCGTCTCGCTCAGGCGCTCGGGGTCGAGCTTCTTCGGCAAATCGCCTACCACCGAGCCCTTGCCATCGTGGGGGATGCCCATGCCATCGCAGAACATGCCGAGCAACGATTGCTGGCCGGCCATCAGGAAGGCTTGCAGGAGATGCTCGCCGACGGTGTCGCAGGCATTGAGCTTCAGGGTCTTGTGAATCCATGCGTACTGGTCCGACATGGCTTTCTTCTGAACGAAAACAGGGCGGAGCTTGCGGTTTCCGGCAAGGGTGGCGACCGCGGATTTGTAAACATTGCGGTCGTTGGCACGGAACCAATCGAGCATTTGAGTTACAATGGCGGGGTCAACGGCGGCGTAGAGTTCGTGGGCTTTCACGGTGGGAAGAATGTTGGCGGCGCAGTCAAGCGGCAGAACCGGCCCCTGACAAGGGCGAAGACGCGGACCAGCGATGTTTTCTTGCTGGCCCGCCCCAGGTGGGTGCAGGTGGCCGCCCGCAACCACAAGGAGGTGCAGAGACGGGTGCCGGGGAACTCGTCCTCATGCGCACCCGGGCTCTCCACCTCCTTGGTTGATAGCTCCGTTACCTGCTCACGCGACTATTCGCCGGGACTCCAATCCTCGGAGGCGGCAGCGGCCAGGTTGAAGGCTTGTTCGAGGCCAACCATCTCGCTGGACGGCCGCAGGCTCTCGAAGCTGGCGCTTTCCTTCTTGAGTTGCTCCTCGCTGTAGTTGACGGCCTTGATCGAGAGCCCGATGCGGCGCTCGACCTTGTCCACCTTGATGACGCGGGCTTCGACTTCCTCGCCCATCTTGATGACGTCCTTGACCTTTTCCACATGCTCCTCGCTGAGTTGCGAGATGTGGATGAGACCGTCGATGTCCCCATCCAGACTGATGAAGGCGCCGAATGAGGCGATTTTCGCCACGGTGCCCTTGACCAGATCGCCCACTTTGAAGCGGCCGTCGATGAGGCTCCACGGATCCTCTTCGGTTTGCTTGATGCCGAGCGAGACCCGCTGGTTGGCTTTGTCGATGGCGAGCACGGTCGCTTCCACTTCGTCGTTCTTCTTGAGCACTTCGGACGGGTGGTTGATCTTGCGGGTCCAGGACATGTCGGAGACGTGGATCATGCCATCGATGCCTTCCTCGAGTTCCACAAAGGCACCGTAAGCGGTGAGGTTGCGGACCGGGCCGCGGATGGTCGCCCCGACCGGGTAGCGGAGTTCGATTTCATCCCACGGGTTGACCTCGAGCTGACGCACGCCGAGGGAGATCTTCTGCTCCTCGATGCTGATGCCGAGGACGACGGCATGGATTTCCTGACCGATTTCGAGCACATCGCTCGGTCGGGTGATGCGCTTGACCCAGGAGAGTTCGGAAACGTGGACGAGACCTTCCACACCGCGCTCGATTTCGACGAAGGCACCGTAGGGCAGCAGCTTGGTGACGCGGCCCCGGACATTGGCCCCGATCGGGTACTTGCGCTCGATGTCTTCCCATGGATTCTCGGACATTTGCTTGAGGCCGAGCGACACGCGCTCTTTCTCGCGGTCCACGTCGAGGATGACGACATCCACCGATTGGCCGATGTGCAGCAGCTCGGAAGGATGGTTGATGCGGCCCCACGACATGTCGGTGATGTGCAGCAGCCCGTCCATGCCCTGGAGATCGACGAAGGCGCCGAAGTCGGTGATGTTCTTGATCGCGCCGGTAACCTTGTCGCCGATCTTGACGGTGAGCAGGAAACGCTGGCGGAGTTCGGAGCGCTCGGCCTCGATGACTTCGCGGCGGGAGAGCACGATGTTCTTGCGCTCGTCGTTGACCTTGACGATCTTGAATTCGTAAACGTTGCCAACGTATTCGTTGAGATCCTTGGGCGGAATGATGTCCACTTGCGAGCCGGGCAGGAAGGCTTCCACGCCGACGTTGACGGTGAGGCCGCCTTTGACGACGCTCTTGACCTTGCCGCGGACCAGGCCGCCGTCCTGGAAGACCTTGACGATCTTTTCCCAGTTCTGTTTGTGGGCAGCCTTTTCCTTGGAGAGGACGACCATGCCCTCTTCGTTTTCAAGCTTTTCGAGCAGGACTTCAATTTCGTCGCCGATTTCGATTTCCTCGTCTTCGAATTCATTGGACGGGATGGCTCCCTCGGATTTGTAGCCGACGTCCACGAGAACGACTTGGGGGCGGATTTCGAGAATCGTGCCCTTGACGATCGACCCTTCGCGGAATTCGCGGAATTTCGAGTCGATGAGGTCGTTCAGTTCTTGGTTGGCGGGTTCCGCGATGGCGGTACTCATGGTGTGTGTTTGGTTGGGGGTTGTGTTGTGTTGTTGGTGCGTTTTCCTTCCGACGTTGCCCCGGGAAAGTAGCTTCTGACAAGGCACCGGGGCTCCAACAGCCTGCCAGAAGAAAGAAAAACGGGGCGCGAGACTACCTTCCCCACGGCGGATGGCAAGGCCAAAGCCCGGAATCTTCGGGAATAATCGCAGACCATGCCGGAATGGCCCGTCGCAGGTTCCAATCTGGGGGAGAATGGGGGGGGGGCCATCTTCTGGAAAGTCGGTGACAGAAGGCGCGGCGGAGTGACGTTTCCAATGAGGGTGTCGGCGGACTGCGAAATCGGTGACGAATGATCTCGATATGGCGATTTGAGGGGTTTCCACCGCCGCCCAGCACTGCATTCTGCCCTTATCCTGATCCTGCGACCGCTCATGCCTGACCTCGACATCCATGAAATTCACATGCTGCGTGGCCCGAACCGCTGGGCGAAGCATCCGGTGCTCGAAGCGTGCGTCGGCTTTGGCAATCCGCATCTGGCCACTGCCGAGGACCTGCCGGAATTCAACGGCCGCCTGAAATCCTGGCTGCCGGGGCTGATCCGGCATCCCTGCCGCAAGGACCAACACCGCGGATTCTTCGAGTGCCTCGACAGCGGCACCTGCCCGGCTCACATCCTGGAGCGGGTCACCCTCGAGTTGCAAACGTTGGCGGGACATCGCGGGAATTATGGCAACGCGCAGCCGACGTGCGTGGCTGGACTTTTCAAGGTGATCGTGGGTTTCGTGGACGAGTCCGTGGCTGTGGCTTGCCTGCACAGTGCGCGGGCGCTGCTGCTGGCCGCCTATCGCGCGGAGACCTTCGAGGTGGAGGCGGAAATCGAGCGGTTGCGCGACGTCGTGGACAGCGAGGCGCTCGGCCCGAGCACTGCGGCGCTCGTGGACGCTGCCAGCGAGCGTGGCATTCCGTGGCGGCGCTTGCAGCACGGGCGCAGCTTGATCCAGTTAGGTCACGGCGTGAAGCAGCGCCGCATCTGGACTGCCGAAACGGATCGGACGGGGGTGATCGCGGAATACATCGCGAAGGACAAGGATTTGACCCGCTCGACCTTGCGACAGGCCGGGGTGCCGGTGCCAACAGGCCGCATCGTGAGCGATGCCGATGACGCCTGGGAGGCGGCGCAAGACCTCGGCCTGCCCGTGGTGGTCAAGCCGCGGGATGCCAATCATGGCCGCGGCGTGTTCCTCGACATGAAGACGCGCCAGCAGATCGGTGAGGTCTTCCCGCATGCGGCGAAGTATGGCGACGGCGTGATCGTGGAACGCTTCATCCCGGGCACGGACCACCGCTTGCTCGTGGTCGGGAACCGGATGGTCGCGGCCAGCCGCGGCGAGCCCGCCATCATCGTCGGTGACGGCCAACAGACGGTCCACGAACTGGTCGAGTCGCAGTTGAACATGGATCCGCGTCGCGGCTCTCACGACACGGCACCGTGGTCGAAAATCGACACCGTGGACTGGGATCCAACCGTGATGGCGGACCTGCGGAAACAGGGGCACACCATCACCTCCGTGCCGCGCAAAGGCGAGCGGGTGCTCGTGTCGCGCTTCGCCAATCCTGCCGTCGATGTGACTGACGAGGTCCACCCGAGCATCAGCGAGCATGTGGTGGTCGCCGCGAAAACCGCAGGTCTCGACATCTGTGGTGTTGATGTCGTGTGCCGCGACATCAGCCGACCCTTGGAGGAACAGGGCGGCGCAATCGTCGAGATCAACGCCAGTCCCGGTCTCCACGTCCATTTGGAACCGGCCGTGGGCAAGGGCCGGCCCGTCGGTGCCGCCATCATCGAGATGATGTTTCCTGCCGGAAACAACGGCCGCATCCCGGTGCTCGGCGTCACGGGAACCCGCGGCAAAACTTCCACAGTGCGCCTCATTGCCCACCTGTTGCGTGCTTCAGGAAAATTTCTCGCAGTGAGTTCGACCGACGGTCTGCAATTCGGCCCGCGCCGCTCGGTGCCCGCCCACGGCGAGTCTATCGAAGGCACCGCGGGCGTGCTGCTGCATCCGTGGACGGAAATTGCCGTGTGCGAAGCCAGTGCGGAGCAGATCCTGAGGGCAGGCTTGGGCTTCGACCGCTGCCAGATCGGGGTGGTGCTCAACGTGGGCACGGACGCTCTCGACCTCACCCACCTCGACACTCTTGAGCAACTGGCCAAGGTGAAGCGCTGTGTGGTGGACAGCGTCATGCCAGGCGGGACGGCCATCCTGAATGCGGACGACGCGCTTGTCGCGCCCATGGCGGAGCACTGCCAAGGTGGCGTGATTCATTTCACCCGCGAGCCTGCGAATGCCGTGGTGATGGCCCATCGCGCCCAAGGCGGCCGCGTCGTGCTGGTCCGTGATGGCGGCATCCAACTGGTCGAGGGCAGTGCGGAGCGGCGGCTTTGTGCGCTGGGGGATGTCGCAGGGCAGTCGGACGGCCGCCGCGACGTTCCCCTCGAAACCGTGCTCGCCGCCGTGGGGGCCGCGTGGGCCTTCGGCCTGGCGGATGGGAGCATCCGCCAGGGACTGCGTCACTTTGCCGCCGCTCCCTGAGTGTCCCCTGAGTGTCCCCGAGTGGGATGGGCCGGGCTTATCCTCCCACCGCAGCCTCGAGCCCAGCATCCGCGAAAATCCCGATTGCCATCTCGAGGTCGGCGGCGGTGGGCTCTGCCATGTCCCCGCCGTCGAACTCTTGCCCGAGCTTGCCGTATTTGTGGCTGGCGATGTTGTGATAGGGAAGCAGGCTCACCAACTTCTTCTCGCCCAGCAGGGCGGCCACGAATTCAGCCGTTTGCCGGAGGTTGCCGGCATCGTCATTCACGCCCTTGATCAAGGGGATCCTGATGTTGATGTTGGCGCCGGACTCTGCCAATAGTCTGAGGTTATCCAGGATCCTGACATTGGATACGCCGGTGAACTTCTTATGCATTTCCGGATCCATCAGCTTGAGATCATAGAGAAACAGCTCGGTTCGTTTGGCGACTTCAAGCAGGGTCTCCGGCTTGCTCAAGCCGGTCGTGTCAACCGCCCGGTGAATCCCTTCCCTGCCGCAGGCATCGAGCAGTTGAATCAGGAACTCGGATTGCATCATGGGCTCTCCGCCGGAGAGGGTGACTCCCCCTTGCGACTGATCCATCGTCAGCGTTTCGCGCCGGATCACCTGCATGATCTCCGCCACCGTCACCTGCCTGCCCGACATCTCCATGGCCTTGGTCGGACACCCCGCCGCACAAATACCGCACAGATCGCACAACTCCGGATCAGTGACAATCCCATCCGGGGTAAGCCGCAACGCATCCCTCGGGCAATGCTCCACACAGGTTCCGCAGCCGAGGCACTTGGCTTTCGAATAGAGTTTCTGCAACTGCGGCGACATCCCCTCCGGATTATGGCACCAGGCACAACTCAGCGGACAGCCTTTGAGGAAAATGGTGATCCTGATGCCGGGACCATCATTGATGGAGTACGGCTTCACATCGAAGATCACAGCCATTGGATTGGGTTCGAATTCAGAGTTCCGAATGCTGAAGTTGAAGTTTGGAGGATTGCCAGGGTTCGCCGATTGATGGGATCCTCAGAAGGCATCGTTTTGCGTCCGATCGATCACTTCCTGCTGCAAATCGCCGTTCATATCATTGAAATAGTCGCTATATCCGGCCATCCTGACGAGCAAGTCCTTATACTCCTCGGGATGTTGCTGGGCCATCTTCAGGGTGGCGGTATCCACAATGTTGAACTGGACATGGTGCCCGCCCAGAGTGAAATAACTCCGGATGAGCTGGCCCAAGCGGGCAATATCCTGGTCCCGCTTCAACAGACTGGGCAGGAAGCGCAGGTTCAGCAGCGTGCCGCCCGACTTCGTCTGGTCAAGCTTCGAGAGCGAGCGGATCACGGCCGTCGGCCCATGGGTGTCGCATCCATGCGAGGGCGAGGTCCCGTCGGAAATGGATTTGCCGGCCAAGCGGCCATTCGTGGTGGCTCCCATCACCTTGCCAAAATAGATGTGGCAGGTGGTGGAGAGCATGTTGAGATGAAATGACTCCGCCTTGGTGTTCGGTTTGCCGTCGATGGTCCGGTACAGGTCATCGTACACGCGCAAGGCGATGGCATCGGCATACTCATCATCATTGCCGAAGAACGGGGTCCGGTTGATGATGAACTGCCTCAGCCTCTCCTCGCCATCGAAATTCCTCGCCACTGCCGAGAGCATCTGCTCCATGCTGTGGGTCTTGTCCTCAAACACATGCTTCTTGAGGGCAGTCATGCTGTCCGTCACGGTGCCCAAGCCGGTACATTGGATGTAGTTGGTGTTGTACCGCGGACCGCCATCATAATAGTCCCGGCCCTTCTTGATGCAATCATCAATCACCACCGAGAGGAACGGGGCTGGCGCATACTTGGCAAACATGCGATCAATATAGTTGCTCACCCGGACTTTCTGATCCACAATGAAATCGAGCTGCTTCAGAAATGCCTGATAGAGTTCCTCGAAATCCGCGAAGTCCCGCGGTTCCCCGCAATCGATGCCGGCCAGCTTGCCGGTCACCGGGTCGATGCCGCGATTGAGGGTGACTTCAAACACCTTGGGCACATTGAGATAGCCGGTCAGCAGAAAGGCCTCCTTGCCGAAGGCTCCCACCTCGATGCAACCGCTGCAGCCACCCTCGCGGGCATCCGTGATGGATTTCCCCATGCCGATCATTTCCATGATATAGGCATCGGGATTGAAAACCGATGGATAGCCGTGACCCTGCCGGATCACGCGGCAGGCGGCATTCAGGAAGCGGTCCGGCGTTTTGGCGCTGATATGCACCGAGTTGCCGGGCTGCAGGACATGCAACTCTTCAACCACCTCCAGCAGGATATAGGACACCTCGCTCACCCCGTCCGAGCCGTCGGCTTTGACGCCGCCGATGTTGATGTTAGTGAAATCATTATAGGTGCCGCTCTCGCGGGCGGTGATCCCCACCTTGGGGGGGGCCGGTTGGTTGTTCACCTTGATCCAGAAGCAGCAAAGCAGCTCCTTGGCCTCATCACGGGTCAAGGTTCCTGCGGCAATCTCCCGTTCGTAAAACGGCGTCAGATGTTGATCCAAATGGCCCGGGTTCATGGCATCCCAGCCGTTCAGTTCGGTGATGGTGCCCAGATGCACAAACCAGTACATCTGAAGGGCTTCCCGGAACGTCCGCGGCGCATGAGCGGGAACCCAGCGGCATACTTCGGCAATCTGCAGCAGCTCCGATTTCCGTTGCGGATTCGTTTCGGTTTGCGCCATCGCTTCCGCCAGGTCGGCATGCCGCCTGGCAAACACGATCACGGCATCACAGGAGGTCCCCATCGCTTGCAGCTCTTCTGCCTTGTCGGTGGCTGCCGGATCGTTCAGATAATCCAGCGAATCGAGATGGGCTTGGATGTCATGCTTGAAATCGAGCATGCCCTTGACGTAGATCTTTCCGTCGAGCACGGTGTGTCCCGGCGCGCGTTGCTCCATGAATTCGGTGAACAAGCCGGACTCATAGGCGCTGCGCCACTCGGTGGGAACATGGCTGAAAATCCGCTCCCGCATGGTGCGGCCCTGCCAGTAGGGGATCACCGCCTTGGCGTATAACTCAATATCCTTGGCCGCCACATGGTATCGTTGCTGCTCGCGGGTGTTCAGAACGTGCAAGTCCTCAACCGAGTGGCAGGTTAATTCCGGGAAGGTGGGCACCGCCTTGGGATGCGGGCCGCGTTCGCCGACGATCAGTTCGTCGGCGCCGAGATAGAGGGTTTTCTTGTTGCAATGATCCAGAAACTGCAGCGCTCGCATCACCGGCACCGAGTACTTGCCGTGATTGGCTTGGTAAAACGCCGTCTGGTGCATGGCCCGCTCAATGCTGATCGACGGCTCGGTTTCGACGCTGAGCTTGCGGAGTCGCTGAATCCGCGCATTCATGCCCGGGCCGCAGCCATCCGGTTTCACGGCATAGAAATTGCCCTCGGCATTGGGTTGCCGCTCGGGGGTGTTCGCGTGGGTGATCGGAGATTGTTGGTGATGCATCGGTTGGGAAGTTAGGGCGTCAGGAGCGGTACGCCGGGAAAGTGGATTTGCAAGCGAGTGTGCCTGAAAGGCCGCTGCGCGGATTCGCCTGCGGGGGTACGGAAAAGGCAAGGCAAAGCTGCAAGGCTGACTGGTCCTGGCGTGGCCTTGGGGAAGCCGGAACCGCTGCCAGAAGCATGGTCTGCGGCACCCGTTCCACTGGGGGGAAAGGGTGGGGAAAGCGGGAAGCGAGCGGAATTCATGCGGGGATTGGTCTGCGGCGGAAAATACCCATCCAGGCCG
Source organism: Verrucomicrobiota bacterium (assembly GCA_026397725.1). Classification (GTDB taxonomy): domain Bacteria; phylum Verrucomicrobiota; class Verrucomicrobiia; order Verrucomicrobiales; family Akkermansiaceae; genus Luteolibacter. Next base: position 12,124 of record JAPLUI010000287.1, read on the forward strand.
CGATGCCAAGGAGTATTTATGGTTGTGGCTCTGCGTTGTCTCAACGCTGGAGGCCGCCTCAACGCCTATTGGCGGGCCCGCCATGCCGCCCGCCCCGCCTGATGGAATGGATGGGTCATGCACCCAACTGGGGAGCAGGTGGGGTGATTATTGAATTAGGGGACAGACGAATTATCTCGAATTAGGGGACAGACGAATTATCTCGAGAACCCTGTCAATTGTTAGGCTAGAGGTAACTGGCCATGAGTGGGCGCAGGGCGTCGAGAGACTGCCTGTAGCAAGTCCGATTGGTGAGGTGAATGCGTATCCAGCGGATGAACTGTAGGCTCAGTTCAGTGGGGCGGTAG
>JAPLUI010000434.1 GCA_026397725.1 Verrucomicrobiota bacterium
CGGAAATTTTCCGGGAAATCAATAATTGTTAGAGCCGGTCCTGGGGAGCCGGGTGCCGGGCGCATGACAAACAAAAGTCACGGCGGGGCGAATTGCCGAATCGCCCTCGACCATGAGCGAATCGCCCTCGACCATGAGCGAATCGCCCTCGACCATGAGCGGGCAATGAGAAGCGGAGTTCCGCCACTCATTGGCACCACATGGGCATGGGCGGCTGGGAAGCCGCCACTCCTTGAGACGCCCGCTGGGCGGCGCGAACGTTGGTGATGGCGCCCTCGCCCCAAGCGGCGGGCCCGGCCAGGAGCGCCGCGCAAGCGAGGGCGAGGCAAGCGAGCTGGCGGTGGCTTCTGGCATGAGTTAGAGCAGACATGGGGAGGAAGAGTTAGAGGGGGTTGGTGATGGGTTCCAAAGCAAGAATCAAGCGGATTCAAGCGAGGCAGGCGGGATCAAGAGGGTCTTAGGGGGCAACATGACAAGGGGCAGACGCGGAAGATGACGCAGCTTGCGGAAATTTTCCGGGAAATCAATAATTGTTAGAGCCGGTCCTGGGGAGCCGGGTGCCGGGCGCATGACAAACAAAAGTCACGGCGGGGCGAATTGCCGAATCGCCCTCGACCATGAGCGAATCGCCATCGACCATGAGCGAATCGCCCTCGACCATGAGCGGGCAATGGGAAGCGGAGTTCCGCCACTCATTGGCACCACATGGGCATGGGCGGCTGGGAAGCCGCCACTCCTTGAGACGTCCTTGAGACGCCCTTGAGACGCCCTTGAGACGCCCGCTGGGCGGCGCGGACGTTGGTGATGGTGCCCTGGCCCTGGGCGGCGGCCCGGGCAGGAGCGGCGCGCAGGCGAGGGCGAGGCAAGCGAGGTGGCGGTGGCTTCTTACATGAGTTAGAGCAGGCATGGGGAGGATGAGTTAGAGGGGGTTGGTGATTGGGGATGACTTGCTTTGCTGCTTGGAGTCTGTCCGGCTTTCCAAGGGGATGGGGGCGAGCAGGGGCACGGTGAAGCGCAGGCGCATGGCGACTTCCTGGATTTCAAGAGGCGGCAGGCCGAGTCTTGCGGCCTCGCGGAACACGCTGGGAATGCCACTGCCCCATGGCTCGATGAGGCGGAGTTCCCGGAAGCCGCGGGCGATGATCCGGCTTGTCGTCAGCCACGCCGATGACGAGCCGGCCACCCGCCGAGTTGGCGAACGCCACCAGCGTTTTCAGGAGCGGCTTGGGAGAGGCCAAGTCGCGCTTGAATTCGAGGGTTTTGCCTGCGGCAGCGGCGAGAAGAAATGCGATCATCGGAAGAGAGAGGTCAGGGGGAGGAGGGCGGGGGACTGGTCGGACTGGTCGGACTGGTCGGACTGGCGGGAGCTTGAGGGGTGCCTGTGAACTCATTCAGGCGGGCGGTCATCGTGCGGAGGTGCTCGGCGATGGGTTGGAAGGCGGGATCGTTAGACCAGGTGTGGATGAGTTCCAGCACCTGGCGGTCGTGGGCGGCGAGGTCGGCACCGGACTGCTGGGGCTCGGTGGTTAGGAGGTTGTTGGAGATGAAGCGGTTGTTGTTAGGATAGACGGCGGCGAAGGAGCGGAGGTCGGTGCCGGTGCGAGCGGGGTCGAGCAGCCAGGCTTGCACGAGGTCGCGCTGGGCGGGGTCGCGGAGGTCGGCGCGGGCGAATTGCTGGGCGACCATTTCCGGGCGACTGGCCTGCAGGGCAGTGTCGGCGGCGAGCTGGGTGAGTTCGGCCACGGGGTTGCGCTGGACGAGGCGGTCGAGGGTGAGGAAGCCGGCGTGGGCGAGGTCCTTGCGGTCCTTTTGTTGGATCAGGCCGGAAAGCAACGGGGTGCTGGCGGTGGCGTTGGTATGGACCAACACATCGAAGGCATTGAGATAGCCGATGGATGGCTTCGCCTGCCAAGCGGGATTGGCGATGAGGGATTCGGTCCGCTCGATCAGATAGGCATTGGCCTCCGCCGAGGTCTCGACCCGGCCGACGTTGCGCAAGGCGAGCGCCCATTCGTCGGCGGCGGTCGGTTTTGTTAGAACGGCGCGGCTGAGCGCGGCGGCCGCCGCAGGATCGATGGCGAGGAGGGCGTCTAGCAGGAACGTGCGCAAGGTCGGCCATTCCGTTAGGGTGCCACCGGCGGCGATGTCGAAGGAAAGTCCGGTGGCTTGGTCCTCGCCGCTATCGAGGAACGAGCGGACCCAGGCGAGGGCCTCGTCGCGGGGCATGGCTTTGAGGGTCGCCTGAAGTTCCTTGAGGGTTTGCAGGGCCTCGGCTCGCTCCGGTTTTCCCCGCAGGCGACCGCAAGCGGAGACCACCGGGTTGGCGGCGGGCGCGGCGGGCTGATGGGTGGCACTGGAAGCGCGGCCGGCCTGCGGCGGCGCTTCGGGCAGCTCGGCAGTACCGGTTTTCCACCACAGGAAGGCCAGCAGGCCTGTGGCGACGAGGGCAACCGGGATCAGGAGTGATTTTTTTTGAGTTAGCATGACAAGGGTAGGACTGGGAGGATGGTGGAACTTGCGGAAAGCTGGTGGCAAATCGATAACTGTTAGTTACTTCTCCTTGATGTCGACGACGCCGTCACAGATGGGTTCGGGTGCCTGGAGGCGTTCGATGAAGAAGCGCGACGGGCCGTCGCCGCGCGGGCCGCGCCTGGCGCTGGCAGCGGCGAAGAGTTCGAGTGCCCTGGCCGTGTCGTTTTGATCGAGGGCGTCCAGGGCCTGGTGATAGATTGTGATCCACTCCGGCTCCTGCGCCTCGCGGGCATGGCCTAACAACTCATGGACGACGGTGAACTCCTTGCGGCCCTTGACACAGAACTTGCCGACGCGGCGGGTGCGGAACTCGCCATTGAGACGGGTGCGGACGGCATCACTCATGAGGATGCAGGTATCAAACAATTTGTTGAGGCCCTCCAGGCGCGAGGCCAGGTTCACGGCATCGCCGATCAGGGTGTAGTCCACCCGGCGGGAACTGCCGACATTGCCGGCCACCACCTCGCCGAAATGCAGGCCGATGCGGGTCTTGAGTTCCTCGCCGTCCACCATCAGCCGATCACTTTCATATAGCTTCCACGCGGCACGGACCGCCTTGATGGGAGCCTGGGGATCGGCCAGCGGCGCACCCCAGGCGGCGAAGATCGAGTCGCCGATGAACTTGATGATCACGCCGTCGTCATCGAAGATGCTGCCGGTGGTGCGCTCGAAATAATCGTTGAGCGTCTCCACGATGCGCTGCGGGTCGCGAATTCGTTCACACATGTCGGTGAAGGCTTCGAGGTCGGTGAACATCATCGCCGCCTGGACTTTTTCGCCGCCCAGATTGGTGTTGAAACCCTCGGCGGTGAGCCGGTCGAGCATCTGGGGGGACAGGTACTTGGCGAAAGCTCCGCGGATGGCGACCTGCTCGGCGGTGAGCTTGAGCCGGAAGTACCGTTCGACATAGGACCGGGCGGCGATACCCCAGACGAGGGCGGCGGGGACTTGCAGGAAGGCGACCACGCTCCATGGGAACCACACCTGGCCGAAGTGCATGGCGAGGACGCCCGCCACCCCGGCGGCATGCATCAACACCACGGCCGTGATGATGCCACGGATCGGGCGGATCAAGGTGAGGCCGGCACCCGCCAGAATGCCGGAGACGATGATCAGGCCGAGATCAAAATCACGGCTGGAGCGGGTGAGCCAGTTCCGTTGCAGCAAATTGGCCAGCCCATTGGCCTGGACTTCCACGCCGCTCATCAGGGGCAGCTTGCCGCCGATTTGGAAGCGATGGAACGGGGTGGAAAACAGGTCCTTGCCCAAGGCCATGCCGATGATGCCTGGCTCGCCGCCGATCACCACGACCTTGTCGTGGAAAAAGCCCGCACTCATGCCGCCGAGCAACACGCTCTCCGCCGCGCAGGACGGGATGGGACCACTGGAGGTCCGGTCACTGGGATCGGCCGGCGGTCCCACGAAGTTAAGCCAACGGGGTTCCAGGCGGCTGCTGTCGTCCAGCGGCGTGCCCAGCGCGATGGCGGTCTGCCAGATGAGCGAGGGCTCATCGCGACTGCCGGTGGCAAGTTTCCGGATGATGAACTCGTCGTCGTCCCACGCGACCAGGCCGAAGTCGTCCTCCACCGCATCCATCAGCACCTCGGTGGGAGTGACCAGTTGCTCGATGGCATGGCCGGTGCCAGTGAAGGTCCTGCGACCGCAGGCCAGCATGACATGCCGTTGCGGCAAGCCGGCAATGGGCTTGCCCGCCGCGTCCACCCCCCTGAATTTGCGGATGGCCTCCGCAAACTCCAGGTCGATGGCCGGATCCTTGGATTTCCGGTCAAAGACGATGTCGTAAACCACGGCCTTGGCCCCGGCTTCGCCCAGTTTGTCCAGCAGTTTGGCCTGGGGCCGCCGGTCGAGCGATTCATCCTCGAGGTCATCTTCGAGCTGGTTGAGATAGACGATCCGCAGTTCATCCGTCGTGCCTGGCCGATGGACGATGAAGGGCATGTCGTAGCTCAGGGAGACGAGTGCTTCACCCGGTCTGAACAGCGCGACATAACCCGCCAGCACGGTGAGCCCGGCACCCACCAGGGCCACGGCCAGCCTGGTGCCCCACTCGGTTCGGCGGATCATCCCGGCGGGTTTTGCAATGGTTGGAGCTGGAGTTGTCATGTGAGTTAGAAGCTCAGGCGGCAGCGCAGGAAGAACGTCCGGTCGCGGGCGATCTCGGCATGCGGGTTCAGGGGGCTCAACTGATAGTTCGTGTCGCCGAGGTTCAGCACGCCGGCGGTGAGTTCGCAGAGATTGTGATGGAAGCGGTAGCCGGCCCAGGCGTTGAACTGGATGAACTCGTCACCGGAGCGGCTGGACAACCGGGCCGGGTCGTCGCTCAAATCCTGATGAAACCCGTTGGCCTCCAGGTGGGTGAAGAAACCGCTCGGCGAGTTCCAATTCACATAGAGGGACAATTCCTGCAGCGTCGCCGCGTCGGTGAAGTCCGTGCCCGGTTGTGAGGACAATTCCGGAAACCTCGTCTGCAATTCCGACCGGGTCAGACGGTAGCCCATGCCCACGGCGAACTCGTCGCCGACGAGTTGATTGAGCGTGAGGCCGAGGCTTTCCTCGCGGTAGTCAAGGTGTTGGCTGGTGCCGCCCGGAAAATAAGCGGGCGTGACCGGAAACACCCCGGCATCATATCCCGTGAAGGCGCCGAGGGTGCGGGTCACGTCTTGCTCGATCACGTTGCCCGTGACTCCCCACCACGTTCGCGTGGGCAGGCGGCCTTCGGCGCTGAGCCCGTAGGTTTGATAGAGAGGCGCTTCGACCGAACCCACCAGTGATTCGGAGATGGCGGTGCGATAGGCTTGGTTGAAGCCGGCGAGTTGGACCGGTTCCAGGCGCACGCTTTCATCAAACGTGAGACCGCCCATGCCCTCGGCCGCCATACCGCGGAAGGTGACCCAGCGGGAGGGTTCGTAGGTGAAGCCGAATTTGCCAGAGAGGTGCTCATCCTTGCGCTGCAAGTCATTGACTGGTGGGTTGCGGAAATTGTCGGGATGCTCGATCGTGTCCCACGCCACGCCGCCTATCAGGGTGAGACCGGGCAGCGCCTTCCAGTAATCATAGGCGTAGAGCCCGGTCCGGCGGAAGTCCGACTCCACATGTTGGGAGGCCGCCGGAGTGGCAAAGCCACCGCTGAAGTTGGGGCGGATTGCCGTTAGGGTGGCCTCGGTTTCGAGCTTGCCTTGCTGCAAGCGTCCGCCGAGCAGCAGCGTGTTGCACTCGGCTTGTTGGATGTGCTGGATTTCCGCGGAATTGATCTCGAGCTGGCGGCGGGTATGGAAGGCGAAGGGTGCGCCACTCAAACCCAACACGTCGCCGCTGCCAAGGAACGGGGCGATCGCCTGGAGCAGCGCCGGCGAATAGATGAGCGACTCGCCGTCGGTATCCACCTGCACCGCCGGTGGTGAGGCGGTCCGCAGCGCGGGATCGGTGAAGTCATCGAACCCGAAGGTGTCGGTTTGCAGGAAACCGGGCCGCAGGCCGTTCGCGTCGCGTTGGACGAGAAGTTGGTTGCTGAACGGATCCGACAGGGTTTGTTCCGCGCTGAGCCGGCCGCCGAGGAACAGTGTGTTAGAGCCCGGTGCCCACTGGTGGTTCCAACCGGCCAGCAGCAGTCCGGGCTGCTGGTCTTCCTTGAAATCGAAACCGGGGGACACGGGCTGGTTGTCGTAGGTCTCAAAATTGTCACCGGCCTGTTGGGTCGCCCATTTCCCGAGGAAATAGAAGATGTCGTCCGGGGAAGGCTGCCATTTGAGTTGCCCGTAGATTTCCTGCAGCTCCATGCCCGAGTTCAGGCGGTCCCCGTCGTCGTTCCGGTAATAGGCATCGATGCCATAACTGATGTTGCCACGGGTGCCGAACACCGAGGCGGTCGAGCGCAACTCCGAGGTGCTCCGCCATTCGGTGGTGAGACTGCCGCCGCTGCCGTCCGCTTCCAACAGTTTCGAGTATTCCTGCTGCGAGACGAATTGGGACAAGGGACCGCCGCCGACCGGCGAGAGCAGATTGGCTAACAACAACTCGTTGAACCAGGGGGTCTCATAGCGCAGCAGGATTCGGTCCGGATCGCGCAGGGCATCGAATGAATTGGCCAGAAACAGATGCGCCGAGGGGTTGCTGTAATCGCTCTCCACCGCCCGCGTCGCCTCGCGCACCGCCACTTCCCGCATCCCGGCATTTTGATAGATCCTGGCCAGGTTGGCACTCCGCACCGCCCGGTCCTGGTCGAGCAGGAACTCCGAACGATAAATGCGGCGGTTGTCATTGAGGCGGATGGACTCCTCGAGATCGGCGATGGCGGCATTGGTCCGGTTGTTGCGTTGGTTTTCGATGGCCGAGTAAAGCAGCGGGGTGGGATCGTGCGGATCGAGGGCTCTGGCGAGTTTGAGATCCTTGGCCGCTTCCGCCTGGCGGCCGTCCTGGCTCATGGCCTTGCCGAGATAACTGTGAAAGATGGAAACCGTCGGTTCCACGGTGGCGGCGGTCTGCAGATCGGCGCGGCCGGCCGCCAGGTGGCCGCTCTTGATCTTGGTGAGGCCAAGCCCGAGCCAACCGTTGCCAAACCCGCCGTCCAGCCGGACCGAATTTTCAAACGCCGTCCGGGCCTCGCCAATCCGGTTCTCCGCGCTCAGAATGAACCCGCGCAGGGCATGCGTGCGGGCGTTGTTAGGAGTTAGGGCCAGGCCCTGTTCGATGGCCGCGCGGGCGGCTTTGGGGCGGCCGGCCGAGAACTCCAACTCGGCCAGCCGGGTCCAGGCAAACCCGTTGTGCGGAGCCAACGTGGTGGCGCGGAGTGCCGCCAACCTCGCGGGCTCCAGTTTTGCCAGGGACTGCAGGTAGTAACTCTCGGCCATGGCCTCCGAGGCCGTCCGGAGGGTGTCGATCCGCCACTCTGCGGCCGGTCGGAGTTGCACGGCCGCGAGCATGCGCTCCAAGGCCCGTCTGCCGGGATGATTCGGGGGCACCCCGGTGAGCAGTTTGCCGGCTTCGTCAGCCCTGCCGACCGCCAGCAGGACCCCGGCGAAGTAAAGGCGGCCACCGACGCCATCGGGAGCGCGACCGGGGTGCTTTTGCAGCGCGCCTAACAGATCACCCGTGCGATAGGCAGCCAGCGAGGCCGCCACGGCCCGTGCTTCCGCCGGCCGCAGGCCCAGGTCCGCAGGGTCGAGAACCGCGGGATAATAGAGTGCCCATTGCAGGATGTTCCTGGCTTCGAGCACCGGCGTGCGCCGCGGGGCCCGGCCGGGGGTGGCTTCGCCAGCCTCGCCGCTCACCAGCACGAGCCGTACGCCGGCGTTGTTCATTTCCACCCTGCCTTCGAGCACCTGCATGAATGTGCGCCCGTCGGGCTGCACCTGCACAAAGAGTTGGGTGCCGCGCAGCGCCGCGTTGGCCGCGGGCGTCCTGACATCTATTTCCCCACTCCGCTCGCGGCTGAACAGGAATGCCGCGCCGCCGAGCAGATCGAGCTTCGGCTTCTTGCTGTCCACCAAGCCGGGAATGATCTCGATGGTGGTGAATTGCTCGAGTCTAACCATGTAAAGGTTGGTCAGGCTCACGACGGCCCGGCTGCGCTGGCGGGTGCGGATGCGATCCCCCACGGCGAGCGACTGTTGCGGCACGGCCTTGACCCACGCACCCTTGCTGCCAACCGCGATTTGCACGATATTCTCGATCTCAACGACCTTGGCGTCCTGAGCCCGGGATACTCCCAGCAGAACCGTGGTGACTAGCAGCGTGGCGAACGTTTGGGCAATGGTTTGAGTGGTCATGGCAAGGGGCAGACGGGCAGGGGGCGGATGCTTGCGAAAAAAGTCGGAACTTTGCCGGAGGAAGCCTCTCCGTGCCGTCCAACCGTGCTCACGCCGTGGGAAATCCCATTTTGGAGGCGCTTAGGCAAGCGGAAAATCGGCAGCGGCAACAGTCCGGGAGCGTGCGGAAACGCCGATTTGCACGCCACCCCGCCCTAACCGAAACGGTAGGGCGTGGCGGCCTCGCCGCGCCCTAACTGACCCTGCGGGTGAAACATCTCATGAACGGTCCCATGCGCCGCGCATCAGCACCGCCCATCCGGGCGGACAAGTGGGTCGTCCGGGGCCGTCCGACCCTACCGCCCCGCCCTAACCGAAACGGGGGCGTGGCGGCCTCGCCGCGCCCTAACTGACCCTGCGGGTGAAACATCCCATGAACGGGCCCATGCACCGCGCTTCAGCACC
>JAPLUI010000118.1 GCA_026397725.1 Verrucomicrobiota bacterium
GACCTGTCGGACCTGTCGGACCTGTCGGACCTGTCGGCCGCGTCGTGCATATTCTGGCATACGAGATTTCACTTAATATTCACTACGACCTGCGGACGGTACAAGAGCTGCTCGGTCACCCCCACGTCAACACGACCCGGATTTACCTCCACGTCCTCAACCAACCCGGCCTCAGCGTCTGCAGCCCGCTCGCTTCCTGAAACATGGAGGGTGGACATTCTTGTCCACCAGCCAAGGAAATGCCCGTGTGAGGCCTGAGCTGCGGCACTAACGGACATGATCCCTCCCCAAGCCCCTGTAACGCACGCAGCCCCATTCCGCACCGGACCGGTCCCGGCATTGTCCTCTGTTTTGCAGGGGCCAGTCGGCTTGCCAGCCTCGAGCCTCCGGTGCCTACCCGAATGCGTGACGCTGCAATTCCGGAAGCAAATGTTTCCCCGTCGCAATGTTCCTTGCGTCGGGGTTTGAAACCGTGCAGCCTTCCCCCGTGCAGGCCACTTTTCGCAACCCCGGAGGTGGCATTGTGTACGGCAACTCAGATAACTGCTATTTCACCATCCGCCATAGCTACGCGCTGGATGAATCCCGCAAACTCAGCGAGGTTCCCCAACCGATGTACTACATCAACAAGTCCTTCAAAGCTGATAGCGACTTCCCGATCCAGCATTCGATGAACGAGGTTGCCACCGTAACAAAGATCGATGAGGGGAGCGACATCCTGATCGTTGCTCTAGCCTACAAACCTGTCAAGCAGGCAACATCCAGGCCGGGGAAGGTTGAGACGAATCAGCGTGACTGGTATCTCATCAAGTCGCAGTCTGGCCTGATAGGATGGATCGAGGGCGCGACCCTTAGAAGGCATGTGAACATACCCGGTGCCGGCTGATTCCGATGTAACGATTGGCAGTGCATGGCCAGCAGCGCCTCGGACAGCAAAAAGGTCGAACAAACAGCCGCTGCTCGACCGGCATGAGCCTCACAATTTCGACCTCAGCCACGATCTTTTGCCCCGGCGGCAGGGCTCGGCGTTCGGGTGTCGGTTGTTCCTTGAGCCAAAGATTGGAAGCCCGCTTCATCTCCTTGATCCAATCGGCTTGGGTGATGGTGCGACCTAACCGCGCAAGGACAGGCACCTGATCTTCCACCCCGCCGATGTGCAACGGCGTGCATCCCAGATTTTTGGAAATGGCACCCAGATAGCCGTGCAAGGATGTGCGCAACGAAGAATCGCATAGGCATGGCCGCCGGTCCTTCGTCGAAAAGACGGCATGCACATGGACGGCGGATCGGGATTGCGGCATGGTGTCAAAAGGGCTGTTGGCGAATCGAATCTAACGACGATACCACCGGGCTGGAGGTCGAACTGCCGTTGGCGTTGAAAAGATGCGCATCCAACGCTTTTTGCAGGGGCTAGGGCGGATCTGCGCCGGGCCTGGGTACCGGGATTTCCGGGGGGGCCGCGAGGACGCTCCTGGCCATTGCCTGGCGGGCCGCCCACAGCCGTGCGCTCAGCCACAGCGTCACGAGCGCCGCGACCATCAGCCAGAAATAGAAGGCCCGCGGCACCGCCCGCGCCACCGTGGCGGGCAGTTCAGAGATCGAGAGCAAGGTCCCTGACGCATAGAATGGCATGCTCAGCGGCGAGATCCCGAGCAGCCATGCGGCCGTCGGCAGCAGGCGGTCGCTGATGGGGCTGAGCACCGCGCCGACCATGATCGGCACCACCCCGACGATGATCGCCATCAAGCCGACGAAGCGACCGCCGCGGGCTTCCAGCATGGCCTGGAAGCCGAGCCCTCCGCTCAGCATCACCGCCACAAAAAAGCCCAAGGTGCGCAGCGGCACGAGATGGCCCGGAAACCAGCGCGATTCCACCACCGCGCGAGTGAACAGGAACCAGCCCGCCGCTCCCGCCAGCGCCATCACCACCACCCACCCGAACCCGGTGGCCGCATCCGCCAAGCGCGGCAAGGCCGCCGCTCCCTGCTTGCGTGCCCGCCGCCACCCGCGGAGTTGATGATCCGCCGAGGGCGTGATGATGCCGCCCAGCACCAGGATCAACAGCAACGTGGCAAGCCCGTAAATCCCCGACATCGCCACCGCCTCGGTCGCACTGGGTTCCCAGTTAGGCATGACCCGCACCATGCGGGCAATGCCCCGCGAGGGAAACAGGTTGCCCGGCTCGATCAACGGCAGCGCGTTGCCCAACAGCAGCACCTGAATCCAAATGAACAAGCCGGTGGCCCAGAGTTTGCCTAACTGATGTGCCTCCGCCCGCCGCCATTTCCGGCACAGCATGATCACGAGCGTCAGGATCAACCCGCCTTGGGAAAAGGCGGTGAACACCACTTCGGAAAAATCCAGGTTGAAGAATTTCACCGTCGGCAGCAGCCGCTGGGCCGCCTTGACACCCGCGCCCGTAGCCTCGGGCAACAAGCCCGGCAGACTTTCCGCAAACACCGGCGTGATGGTCAGATACTTGAAAAACACCAAGCCGAACTTCGCCATCTGGGGAATCACGGTGTACAGGCAAAACACCAGCCCGATCGAGGTGAGAAACGCCCAGCGGCGGTTGCGGGCGATGGTGCCGGTGACCAGGCCGGTCAGATGATAGAGCAAGGTGGAACTGAGCACCACCGCATACAGCGGCCACCACCCCGCCAGCGCCACCTGCCCGCGCCACAACGACCAGGCCGTGAACGGCAAGGTCGCCAGAAACATCACATACTCACGTACCGGCAGGCCAAAGAGAAACCCGAGCGCCTTCGACAGCGGCGACATCGGGATCAGGCGCTGATAGTCAATCACGCCCTCGTCCCGCTCCGCCGTCATGCCGCCCGCCACTTGCGCCGTGCCGAGCACGAACAGGATCACACCCTGCATGAACAGCAGCGGAATGATCCCCATGCGGGCGGCATCCGCCGAACTCATTTGATTGCTGATGCCCACCGAACTCGCCATCGCCACAATGAACCCGGCAATGAGCACCGTGAGCAACAACGCAATCCCCAAGCCGCGCCAGCGCAGGCGCGACTGGCAATAGCGCCGGAAAATCGGATTGCTCCAGATGCTCCAGGCGGCATGCCGGACGGGTGGGATGGGGGTGCTTGCGGAATTCATGATCGGCGGTTGGTTTCGGCGACTTCGACAAGGATGTCTTCAAACGAGGAACGTTTCTCCTCAAATGCCCGCACCCGGAGGCCGAGGCGGATGAGGCCTTCCATCAGGTCGGCTTGCGCGTCGTCGCTGCCGGTGAATCCGAAGACCACCTGCAGCCCGGCGCGGCGCAGGTGGTGGACGGCCGGCTGCGACGCCAGCCAGGCGGCGGCTTCGTCGTGGCGTCCGAGCAAGGTTACTGTTAGAGTGCGCTCGGTGCTGCCGAGTTGGCTGCGGACTTGCTCGACCGTGCCCGCGGCGAGCAAGCGGCCGCGGTTCATCACGCATAGCGACGAGCACATCTCGGCGAGTTCGCTCAGAATGTGCGAGCTGATAAAAACCGTCGCCCCCGCGCTCGCCAGCTTGCGCAGCGCGTTGCGCAAATCACGGCGTGCCAGCGGGTCGAGGCCGCTCGCCGGTTCATCGAGGATGAGCACCCGGGGTCGGTGCAACAGGGTCTTGGCAAGCACCACCCGCTGCGTTTGCCCGCGGGAAAGTTCCTTGCACCAACTGCCCCACTGGGCGCTGAGCGCGACTTCCTCCAAACATTCGGCAACCCGCTCGCGGCGCTGCGAACGGCGGCCCAGCCCGTAGGCCGCCGCATGGAAATCGAGAAACTCCCACACCTTCAGATCCGACGGCACCGGTGCCAGATCCGGCATGTACCCCATGATCCGGCGGGTGCCCTCGAGGTCCTCTAACACATCAACGCCATCGAGCAGCACCTCGCCGTAGGTCGGCTCCATCAGGGTGGTCAGGACCCGGAACGTGCTGGTTTTGCCAGCGCCATTCGGGCCGACCAAGCCGAACACCTCGCCCGCCGGCACCGCCAGGGTGAGATCGTCCACTGCGCAGAAATCGCCGTAGTCCACCCGCAGATAGCGGATGTCGATGGCCGGGGCGGGGCCGCCGTTAGGGTTGGGCAAGGTGTGTGTCACGGTCTCAAAGGTCGGCGGGGGAAAGGGAGCACAGCCGTCCCGGCGGCTGTGTGCGGCATCCGGCTGCACACTCATTCGCGAAGGTGCGGCGCATCAACAGCCAATCATGATGAGATGGGATCATGTTGCAGCGAGGGCTTCAGTGATCATTGAACATATCCCAATCGGCGGGAAGGGTTAGGCCGATGGCTTCCAGATCCTTGGAGGCCTCCTCGCGGCGCCGCTGTTGCTCGGCCTGATAGACCGCGCGTTGTGCCGGTGTCAACACGCCCAGCATCGCTTCCTGTCGAGCCCCGGCTGGCGTCGCGCCGATCTCGCCGGTCCCCCCTTCCAGCCGCATCGCCGGATCGTAATCGCGCGAACTCCGCGCCATGATCCCGAAGACCTGCTCGCGCTGTGCATCGTCGAGGTTCACCACGGCATCGAGCCGCTCGACCCTCATGTCCGCCTCTTGCTGGACCCGCTCGGCACGCTGCGCCATGCGCTCGGTTTTGAAAGCCGTTAGCTTGTCGCCGCTCAGGAGGCCTGCCATGAAGGGATCCAGTCCCTCGTCCGGGCGGACGTCGCGGGACGCCCGCATGAGATCTTCCAGCCGCGTGCCGTCCTGCCCGACCAAGTCGCTGAAGCGCTTGGCCTCCGCCGTGGCCTTTTGTCCGAACCACTGCTTGAGTGCTTCCTGCTGTTGGGGTGTCAGAGTGTATTTGCGGGCCAGTTCGCCCGTCATGCTATCAATCATCTGTTGCTGTTGCCGCACCCGCATCCGGTCGAACAAGGGCGCGAGATCCCGCAGCAAGGGCTGGCTCGCCCGGAAAATATCATCGGGGCTCACCGCCCGCCCTTCGCGGATGTCCTCGGCGATGTTGCGGGCTCCGTCGGCAAAGGTCCGTCCGGGTCGCCGCCGCCGTCCCTGTGGATCGGCCGCTTCCAGCGCGGCGATGCGGTTTTCCGCCCGCTTCAACTCCACTTCCAGCCTGCTGGCACGTTCTTCCGGCGAGCCTGCGGCACCGGGCAGGCTTTGCAGAAACAGGGTGGCCCCCACCCCGCCGACGGCCAGGCCGACGACAAGCGGGATCATGGAACGGAGCGATTGAACGAGTGACATGCGGAAACCCATGACATCACGAAGCGCGGCCGCTGACAACCACGGATGCGGAAAAGCCGGGGAAATGGCTTGACGGCTGCCGCGCCAGGGGATATCCAACTTTGCGGAAGCAGGTCAAACACATGAAAAACAAATCAAACATCGTTCGCAGCAGCGTGCTCGTGCTGCTGTCACTTTCATCAGCTCTGGTGGCGGAGGTTCCCGCCTACAAGGTTGACAAATCCTTCGGCCAGAATGAGTTGAAGGTTCCACCGGTCTGCGTCGCCATGGCTGCCAAGGACCAGTTGTTGGTGTTGCTGGAAGATGGCACCGTGGTGCTGTACGATACCGCCGGGAACATGACCGGAAGTTTCAAGGCGGACATGAAGCCGGTGCCGACCACCATGACCGCAGCGGATGGCAAGATCTATTTGTTTGGCACCGTGATGGCAGAGAAGACCCGCGAGTATCAGGGAAAGAAAACCAAGGTGGTGGAAGCCGCCGGGATCAAGTGTTGCGTGTATGGCCCGGCGGGCACCAAGGAAGCCGAAATCAAGCTTCCACAAGCGGCCTCCGCCAAGGACGCGCATTTCATCGGCAAGGAACTCGTCATCGGCGATTATGGCAAAGGGCAGATTCTTTACTATCAACTCGTTGGAGAGGAAGGGAAAGTGACCCGCAAGATCACCAAGGTGTTCCGGCTTTGCTGCGGGATCTTCGATTTCTGTCCGGGTACGGAGGCCAACTCGCTGGTGGTTGCCAATCTCGGGGCCTTCAAAGTGCAGACCTATACGGACGGCAAGAAGGCCGGCGAATTCGGTGCCAGGGGTGAGAAGGAAGCGGATTTCAGCGGTTGTTGCAACCCGGTTAATGTCGCCTGCCTCGCCGATGGTTCCATCGTCACGGTGGAGAAGTCGCCAACCCGCGTGAAGATCTACGACAAGGCAGGCAAGACCGAGAAACTCATCACCGGTCTGGGTGAGCTGGTCGAAGGCTGCAGCACGATTCCCATCACCGTGGACAGCAAGGGCACGCTCTATCTGGCGTCCGCGGAGAAGAAATGCATCGTCAAGTGCGTTCCAGGTGCCACCGAACCGCCGGCGCCGGTGCCTGCGCCTTCCACTCCGGTTGAGGAATGAAGCAGATCTTGTCGGCACTGACGGCTGGTGCTCGGTTATGCGCATTGGCAGGTGGCGAGGTCTGCGCCAGCGGATGCCAGCCGCTTGCAGCACGCCTGGTTGGGACTCGCCGGGGACCAGGCCCCGGAGGAGCCGGCAGGCCGGGGCTGGGTCTTGCCAGGGTCATGGAAACCGGCCCTGCCATCTGACCCATGATGAACCCTGGCAGGCGCAGATTCATCCGCTTCGGCGGGCAGCTCATCGGAGCCTCCGTGCTTGGAACTGCGGCGTGGCGGGTGTTCACCGGCAGCGACCCCGAGGCGGTGTTCTCACAGCCGAAGGGACCCTACGTCTGGCGCATCAACCCGCACAAATGCACCTTCTGCGGGCTTTGTGAAACCGCATGTGTTAGAACCCCTGCCGCGGTCAAGGCGGTCAACGATCAGAAGAAATGCTCGTACTGCGTGGCCTGTTACGGTCATCTCTCGGATCTTCATGTTGCATCGGAGATGATCCAAAGCAAGGGTGTGCGCGTGTGTTCCCATGATGCGGTGCTGCGCAAGGAGCATTCCGGTGGCCAGGACGGCTACCACCTTTATACGATTGATGATGCCAAGTGTACCGCCTGCGGCAAGTGTGCCAAACGCTGCAACCAGTTGGGAACGAAGTCGATGTTTCTGATCATTCGGCCGGATTTGTGCCTTGGCTGCAACCGCTGTGCGATCGCCGCCATTTGCCCGGACGACGCCATCGAGTGGGCGCATTCCTATCCTGAGGATGATTTCCGCGGTGACTATGGATTGGAGAACATGGGTGCGGAGGACGGCTTGGAACTGAACGAGGGAGCTGCGGCGGAATCATGAAGCGGCTGTCGTTGCTGGCCATCTGTCTGTTGCTTGCGTGGTGGCAAGTGCTGCCTGCCGAGGAGGCGGCCGACCCGCCGCCGTGTTTCAAGATTCCGAGCGCCGAGGACATCAGTTCCAACGAGGGGATTGCCACCTATCGGGAACAATACTGCCCGCAGCAGTTCCTCCCTGAGTCGGATGGATGGATCGTGGCGGACCTCGCCATGCTCACCGCCATTTTGTCAGTGGGGGGGGTGATGGTTTGGCGGCACGTTCATTTCAGCCGCTTGGGGATTCCGGCGGGCCTGGCCTTGCTCTATTTTGGCTTCATCCGTGGCGGCTGTATTTGTCCGGTGGGATCGGTGGCGAACCTGGCACGCGGCTTGAGGCATCCGGAACTCATCGGGAGGAGCACCGCCGCGATGTTTTTCCTGCCCTTGGTGGTGGCCTTGGGCATGGGCCGGGTGTTTTGCGTGGCGGGTTGTCCGCTCGGGGCCATGCAACATCTGCTGGGCGGCAGGCGCTCGCGTCCAATCCCGGCGGCGCGGCGGCGTGGCTTGGAAGTCCTGCCGGTGGTGGCGTTGATCGCCACCGCTTGGCTGGCGCTGCGTGGCACCTGTTTCCTGGTCTGCCTGCTCGATCCATACAAGACCGCGTTCTTTTTGGGCTGTGGCTGGATTCAGCGTGTCGTCCATTTGGTGCGAGGCGGGTTGGTCGAGCCGGGGATGTTGTTAGTCGGGGATCTGACGGCATGGGGCATCCTGGTCTTCGCGGTGGGGCTTGGGCGGTGGGTGTACCGTCCGTTCTGCCGCTTTGTCTGTCCTTATGGAGTGCTGCTGGGGTGGCTGTCGATGGTGGCCTTGAGGCGCCGGCACATCGAGCAAAGCCAATGCGTGCAATGCGGGATTTGTGAGAAGCAATGTCCGGTGCAGGCGATCAGCCGCGACCCTCAAACCAAGGACTTCAGGATTTCCGCCTACCATTGCATCCAATGCAACCGCTGCTCATCGCTCTGCCGCAAGAGTGGCATCAGGGGACGGTGACAGGCCCGCGGATCACAGCGCGTGGGATGGGCGGCGGCGGGGCGAGGCTCAAGGCGGGATCCTGCCGATGGGTCCGCCGATATTTCGTCCGGGCGGGTTGCGAGGGATTTTTTCAAAAAAACCCGCATTTCCGGTCAATGGCGGATTGACAAGCGTGATTCTGCAACTAGAGTGCGCGTCCCCGCCGGTTGACCCGGCAGCCACCAAACTCTTCACCAACAGGCATCAGCCATGAGCAAACGCACCTACCAGCCATCCAAGCGCACCCGCAAACAGCAATTCGGCTTTCGTGCCCGCATGGCCACCAAAGCCGGCCGAGGCATCCTTCGCCGCCGTCGTCAAAAAGGCCGCCAGCGTCTGATTCCCAAGGGCGTGGAGCTTCAATTCGAGCGTCACACGCAGCAGCATTCCTGAGCGTCCGTTCACGCGCCGCCACGGATGCCCCACGCATCTCCGTCATGCGCCTCCCGCGGAAATGCAGTATCACCCGACGCGCCGACTTCGCTCGCGTCAAGCAAACCGGCCAGGCAAAAGCTGGCCGGTTCATCATTTTGAGCACGCTTGCAGATCCCGTTCTGGATTCCTTGAAAACCGGCTTCATCACCACCCGCCGCAGTGGCAAGGCTCACGAGCGCGTGCTGTTGCGGCGGCGATTCCGCACGCTGGTGCAAGCCCATGCCCCAGGGTTTGCCGACCGCCGCCGGTTTTTGGTCACCATCGCCCGTCCCGGGGCGTCACTGGCCACCTTTGCCGAACTCAAGACCGACTGGCTCAAGCAGGCCAAGCGCTTGGGCCTGTTCCCCCGCCCCGCAGCAAATCGTGATGTCTAAATTGCTCAGCATGCTCATCCGCATCGGAATCCGCTGCTACCAACGGTTTCTCAATCCCATGCTGAAAGTTGCCGCCGGGCCGGGCGCGGGTTGCCGCTTTGCGCCCACTTGCTCGAACTATTTCCTGCAGGCTGTGGAGGTCCACGGCCCGGCTCGCGGCTCGTGGCTGGGAATTTGTCGGATTTTTCGCTGTCATCCGTGGGGGGCTTGCGGTTATGACCCGGTCCCGCCGCGCCGGGGGACGGCCGGGGCCCAAGCCGCCAATTCCCATCCCTGCAATCATTCTCACCAGTAACTTCGCTCCCCTCTCCGCTTATGTATGACCGTAAAACTTGGATTGTCCTGGCTGTCTGTGGCACTTTGTTAGCCATCGGCCTCCAACAATCCAACAAGAATGCCCAGGACAAAATCCGACAGGAACAAGCCCGCCAGGAGGCCCTGCGCAAGGACCAGCCAGCCCAACCCCCAGCTCCTGCCGAGAATCCGGTCGCTCCCGTCAGCCCCGGTCTCACGGTGGATCCGCCGCCGCCGCCCACCGAGGAGGAATTCGTCATCCTGGCCACCGACAAGGTTGTCTTCACCTTTTCCAACATCGGTGGCGGCGTCAAATACGCCGATTTCAAAACCGAATTTCAGGTCGGCAAGCACCAGGAATTCGTGCGCGTGAATGAACGCGGGGGCGGACCGATCGGCGGCCTGGCGGGTGCTGATGAAGCCCTCGAAAACCTCAGCTACACCTATAACGAAGCGGAATCCATCCCCGGCAAGAAAGTCGTCTATGCTGCCAAGCTCGCGGCGGGTCTGCTGGTCAGAAAATCCTTCAGCCTCGTCGAGACGGGCGAGCCCGGCGCGCCATATCTCCTCGATTGCGACCTCCAATTCGAAAATGCCTCGGCGGCCGCGCTCAAGCTCAAACAATGGAGTATTTACGCGGGCGAGGCCGCGCCGCTCTATCAAGCCGAAGTCATTCAACAGACCGGCGTGTTTTGGCTCGAAAACAATTCCATGAGCTTCACCAGTGTCTCCAGCTTCAGCGGGGGGTGGTTTTCCACCGAAAAACCCATCGTCAACAGCCCGCCGGATAAGAAGATCCAATACGCCGGGGTGACCAACCAGTTTTTCGCCACGGCCATTCGGCCCAATGAGCCGCTCGAGACCTCCCTCTGGGCCAAACCATCCAAAGTGAAACTCAAGGACGACGCCACGCCGCTCCCGTCGATTCGGGCGGGTCTTCGGCTGCCGGATGTCACGCTCGATCCGAGCGGCCAAAAATCCCTCTCCTACCGGATCTTCATCGGCCCCAAACACAACCCCATGTTGCAGAAAATGGGTAATGGCTGGGGCGAGCTAATGCAATACGGCTGGTTCTGGCTGGTCTCGGTCGGCCTCAACCAGACGCTCAATTTCTTCCATGACTGTCTGGCTGGCATGGCCAAAAAATGGGCCTGGGGCCTGGCCATCATTCTCCTCACCATCGTCGTCCGCGTGGTCATCTGGCCGCTCCATGCCAAGTCCACCCGCACCATGAAGCGGATGAGCAAACTGCAGCCGGAAATGGCCAAGTTGAAGGAAAAATATGCCGATGATCCTAACAAGCTCAACACCGAGACGATGGGGCTTTACCGGAAATTTGGCATCAATCCGCTGGGGGGATGTCTTCCGATGTTCATCCAGATCCCCATCTTCTTCGGCTTCTATCGCATGCTCCAGTATGCGGTGGAACTGCGGGGGCAGGGCTTCCTCTGGGTGGACGACCTGTCCCAACCGGATACGCTGACGTATTGGGCTGGCATTCCGATCAACTTCCTGCCCGTGGTGATGGCGATCTCCAGCTTTCTGCAGATCAGAATGACCCCCAAGACCGGTGATGCCATGCAACAGCGCATCATCATGTTCATGCCCTTCATGTTCTTCTTCTTCTGTTACAACTTCGCCTCGGCGCTCGCCCTGTACTGGACCACGCAGAACATCTTCTCCATCGGCCAAACCTGGCTGATGAACCGCATCCCCGAGCCCGAACTCAAGCCCCGCAAGGATGGCGGCAAAAAGAGCTGGGTCCAACGCATCGCCGAACAACAGGCCGCCGCGCAAAAACTGCGGCAGCAAGGGGGGGGCGCAGGCCCGAAAAACACCACGGAGCCCCAGAAGAAACGCACCCCGCGCACGGGCGGGTAGGAGATGGTTCTCAAGGAACGAGACTTCACAGTTCCTGCTCCCGGCGGAAAATGAGTTGGCACTTGCTGGCGTTTCAGACGAATTCGTGAATCATCCGCACATGGGTTTTACGGGTGGCAACAGTGCCGATGCGGGGTCATGTCTTGCTCTTGCTTGATCATCGTAAGAACGCGCAGGTAGGCCACTTCGCCGCGCTGCACGCCCTCCAATCCGTGATAGACATCGCTGACCATACAGAGCGCCTGGTTCTTCGCCGCCAAGGGTGGGCTCACCGACATCGTAGACTATGGGACAGACAAATTATCGTTGTTCAAGACCTCCTTGACAATACGGAACAGCGGCATCCCGGCAAACAGGCCGGGACCAGCGGCGGCACCTCCGCCACTCATTTTCAGAGCCAAGGCAATGCCATGATGCCATGATTGGAACCGGACATGTCCAGCATGCCCAGGCATTTCTCAGCACCGGCCTGCGCCAAGGAAAACACCCGGCCTTCTGAGCAGAAGGTCGGGTGTTAGGTTAAATTCAAGCACGGAGCATAAGCTTACCAGCCGCCGCCACCCTTGTGGCCGCCGCCGCCGCCACCTTTGTAGCCGCCGCCGCCGCCGCCACCTTTGTAGCCGCCGCCGCCGCCGCCCTTGTAGCCGCCGCCGCCACCTTTGTAGCCGCCGCCGCCACCGCCGCCGCCGCCGTAACCGCCGCCGCCACCGCCACCGGGCCGGGCTTCCTTGGGCTCGGAGGCATTCACGCGCAGCGGACGTCCGTTGTAATCGTAATCGTTGAGGGCCTCAATTGCGGCATTCAACTGGGTTTGGTCGCCGAGAGTAACGAAGGCAAATCCCTTGGATTGCCCGGTTTCGCGGTCGGTGATGATTTTGACCCGTTCGACCGGTCCAAAAGCGGCAAAGAGACCTGTGACGTCCCCTTCAGTAGCAGTGTAGGGCAGATTGCCCACGTAGATATCCATTGTTTTCAGTTCTAATACTAATAACGCCATCTCATTGCACACTCATTTGACCGCAGCGTCAGACAGTCACCCAAGCACGCTTGCACAGCCCTATGGCGTGCAAGCGGCTGCCATCGTGAAGATTGGTGCACCAATAGCAAGCATTGTTTTCCGCGCCGGTGCGCCCAGCCGCTCAATCCCTTGCGGTGTAAGGATTCTGCTCGCAAAAAAAACTTTCACCCCATCCGCAATTGCGGCTCCAATCCTGCCATGAAACCCGTTCCAGGGGGGCTGCAGCGTCTGGATTCGCCTGCGGCGACCGGTGATGGCCGCCACTCTCTCCTCAGATCCCGCGGCGTCCCTGGATGGCACGCAGCAGCGTGAGCTCATCGGCGTGTTCGAGGCCACCGCCGGCGGGCAGGCCTTGGGCGATGCGGGAGATGCGGCACTTGCGGCCACGCAACAAGCCGGCCAGGTAGTTGGCGGTGGCTTCGCCTTCGACGTCGGCACCAAGGGCGAGGATCACCTCGAGGGCCACGGGTGCGGCATCGATGCGGCGGAGCAGGGCGGGGATGCGCAGGTCTTCGGGGGCCACGCGGTCGAGCGGCGAGAGTTTGCCGCCGAGGCAGTGGTAACGACCGCGGAAGGCACCGCAGCGTTCAAGCGGCAGCACGTCGGTGGCTTGTTCGACGACGCAGAGAGTGAGATCATCGCGTTTGGGATCGTCGCAGAGCTGGCAGGAGCCGTGGACCGCGAAGAATCCGCAGGCCGGGCAGGCGACAATGCTGGCCTTGGCATGATTGAGCGCGACTGCGAGCGCGGGAGCATCGGCTTTGGGGCTTTGCAGGAGCCACACGGCGATGCGCTCGGCACTGCGCGGTCCCACTCCTGGCAGACGCTTCAATTCGGCGATGAGGGACTTGACGGGTTCCGGGAAATCGGCTTGAGCCATGGGGGGAGTTGGTGGAATTTTTGGCAGCTACTCAGGTACCATGGAAAATTATCGCAGCATCATCGATGGCAGAAGCATTTTTCAAGAGTCTTGAGCAGAATTCATCTCTGGCCGGGGTTGATCCAGTGACTATCGCCATTCGGGAATGATTCTGCTGATGCTGCCAATGATGCTGCCATACCTGAGTCGTTGCATAACAAACCTATCCCGGCTCCGCATCGCAAGGCATGCGGTGCGAGCGCACATAAACGAGCGAGCAGGCCCCGGACCACAGCGCGGCAATCAACGGCGTGGCAAGCTCCGGCGCATGCGCCGCCAAGGCCAGAACCGGAGCCCATGCCGCCAGCACCAGCACCGTGGTGAGCCACAGCACGAGCCGCCGCCAAGTGCCGGGCACACTCAGCATGGCGAGCGCAAGCCCGTAGGCGAGCAGCGCGGCACCTAGCCACAGCCCCCATGCAGGCAGGGATTTTTGAAAACCCGTCCCGCCATCCTGCTGCAAGACTCGGCACAATGCGCCCGCGAACGCCGCATCGGCCTGAGCCGTCAGGCCCAGTGCCCCCAGCCCGGCGGCCAGCACCAAGGCCAGACTGCCGATGAAAGCGGCAGTGACCAGAACATGTCCCTGAGCGTAGCGGGGGTGATTTGAACTCATCGTCTCGGGGCGAGTCTAGGGCAACGGCTGAAGCAATCAAGCGAGGGTTTGAGCCGACTGCCATGCGATAGGGACAGGTACCATGCGATAGGGACAGGTACTATCTGGTACGGCGACTTGCCGGAGTCCGATCTGTCGGTGGAGAATAGACCGATCAATTGGCCTGATTGATCAAGTGACGACGGAATATTGAGCCCAGTGTAGCCAAACCCTTGCGGCTAAAGAGCATCAAGCCGAATTCTTGAGAAAGCACCTGGAACCATATTGCTTTTGCTTTTCCCATCTTCTTGAGCCATCGTTGCGCTTGCCTATGAACGCCAGCGAGTCCTTTCTGTCCGCCTTCTCGGAAATCACCGGGACGGGAAACTTCCACTCCACCGGAGCAGCGCCGTTTTTCTTTCCCGGGCTTTGTGTCAAGGGTCTCGGCGAGATCGCCTTTCCGCTGCACGAGTCCCAGGTGAAAGAGATCATTGCCCTCGCGGAAGTGGCGCCCTATGGCAAGGGCACCCGCACGGTCTTGGATGAATCCATCCGCAAATGCTGGCAGCTCGATGCCTCCTGCTTCTCGTTCGACTCACCGCAATGGAAGAAATTTCTCAAGCAGACGCTAAGCACCATTCGTGAGGATCTCGGCATCAAGGGCAAGATCTCAGCCAGCCCTTACAAGTTATTGCTATACGGCAAGGGCGGACATTTCAAGGCCCACAAGGATACCGAAAAGCTCGAGGCCATGTTCGGCACGCTCGTCATCGCGCTGCCCTCCAAGCATGAAGGCGGGCGGCTGTACATCCGCCACGACGGGCGGGAAATCAAGGTCGATTTCAGCAGCGAGCAACATCGCCATGATTTTCAACACGCGGCGTTTTTTGCGGACTGCGAGCACGAAGTCGAACCGGTGCGCTCCGGCTACCGCTGCTGCGTGGTCTATAACCTGCGGCTCGACGAAGGCGATCCGGGCGTGCTCAATCTCTCCCTCACCGCGCACGCCCGGGCCTTGCTGCCCGCGCTGGCCGCCCTCAAACAGGAGGGTGCAGGCAAGTTGCGTGCCGTCCTGCTAGATCACAGCTACACCGAGGCGAACCTGTCGCTGCGCAACCTCAAGGGCAACGACCAGGCCCGCGCCCACGCGCTGCTCGCCGCTGCGGAGGAAGCTGGCTGCACCGCCCACCTCGCCCTCGTCACCTTCCACCAAACGGGCCAACTCGAAGACGATGACTACGCCTACCGCCGCCGCCGCCGTTACGATGATGACGACGACGCTCCCGTAACCGGGGCGATGGGCGAAATTTACGATGAGGATCTGACCATCGCCCATTGGCGGGACCAACGTGACCGCAAAGTCGAGCTGGGCAGCTATCGGGTCGATCCGGACACGCTCATCACCAAGGAGAAATTTGGTGAGGGCGATCCGGACGAGCAGGAGTCGGAAGGCTACACCGGCAACGCGGGCTGTACCATGGACTACTGGTATCGCCGCGCCGCCATCGTCCTGTGGGCGGCGGAAGACCAGGAGCGCATCCTTTGCCAATACAATTTCCGCGGTGCCTGCACCATGCTCGAAAAACTCGCGGCGGCAAAGCACACCGGCCCCGGCTCGCCATTCCACCGACTTGCAACAGAGGCAGTCGCCAGCTATCCCGAGGCCTTGCCACACCTTGGTGACCATGCCGTGTATCAGGATTTCAGCGGCGATCCGCTGCGCTTGCTGCTCGCCGCGCTCGCCAAAACCGGCTCCCGCAACCTCTTGGACCGCCTCCTCAAAGATCTGCCAAGCTCCGCCTGCCTCATCTGCGACGCCCCGCTCTGGTCAACACTTTACCAGGCCTTTGGCCTGGAGCCGTTCGACGCCACATGCAAAACCCTCCTCGGGGAAAACCTGGAAGCTCACCGTCGCCCGCTCTTTCAAATCCTCGGTGCCCTCAGCACCCGGCAGGACGCCGCCGCCCGCGTGCAAACCATCGCCGCCCGCCTCGCCACCCTCGCACCCAAGAAAGCCCCGGCATATTCCTGGACCGAGAAGCGCGACCCCCAACCCGTCGGCGACCGCGAGGAAACCCAAATCCTCCTCGCCGCCTCCCACCTTCTGGTAAACGCGAAGGACCGCCAAGCCGCACGGGCCTTTCTCCAAGCCGATTCCTCCCTGCCCTACCTGCGTGAAATCCTCGGCCCGGCGCTGCTTCACCAAGCCACCGCCAAACACCTCAAGCTCCCAACCTCCCTGGCCCCGGCGATTCTAACATTCGCGAAGGATCTCCTCGCCGCCGAAGTGCAGCGCCCCCTACCGCCCTACCCCGACTGGACCCGCCCCTGCCCGAGCCCCGAACCCGCGAAACCCTCGCCCTATTACCGACCGCCAGCCTCCGGAAAACCAGATCCCATTCACGAACTCGTCGCCTTCATGGCCGATCCCGACGCGAAAACCCATAACTTCGCCCATCCTCAAGATGAACGGTCCCAGCTCGAAGATTACATCCGCCGCCATTTCCTCGACCTCGACCACGTCACCATCCGCACGGGCAGACCCCACACCCTCGCCTGCACCAAAAACGACCAATCCCATCAACACGCCCTCGCCCTGCGGGCCAAGGACGTGGAGCTGTTGAAGAAGCTCGACAAACTCCGCTGCTAGAAAGCTGCCGCCGGCTTATGCCGTCGTTTGTGGTCGGCTGGGGCGGGCCGGTTGTTGTCCGGGTCGTGGCAGTTTTTGAATATGGAACACAGCCGTCTCGGCTGTATGGGAAGACAGGCGTCCTCGCCTGGCGGGTGTTGCCCTGCCTTATGAGCCATCTCTTCCTCCTCCACATCATGGATCCAACGGGTGACGATACACCAAGCCCGCCCGAGATTCAGCCCTGACCGGCCAGCCGCAAAAGCCGCAAAAGCCAAACTTGACATTCCTGCCCGCTTTATGGGAAAAAGCAGCCGGCAGGCAGCCTATGGGCCCATTCACCCCGTTAGGTGCGTCGCCTCCTTTCAATCTCACGGAACCAGCAAACCATGAACTTCATCGATGCCGTCGAGTTCTCCTATCGCCTCACCTTCAGCCACTTCGATCTTGCCGCTTGGGTTTGGGCCACTTTTGCGTTTCTCTTCTCCTTCTTCGTCCTTGGCTTGTTCTGGGGCCTGATGTGGAACCGGAAATGGGGATTTTTCGGCCATGCTCCATCGGCGGTGCTCAGCTTCGTCTTTGCGCTGATACTCGGCGCGGTGGCTTTGTGCTGGTTCGGAGCCCACCGCGCGTCCGCCTGGGTTGAGGAACAGCGGGCGATCCTCGCCTCACAGCTTGCCAATTCCGGCACGATCAATCAGGAGGCGCTCAGGAATGCATGGGCCAAATTGCAGCCACTGGGGGGGCAGAAGGACATGGTAGCCCTCGATGAAGGCGGCAATGAACTGCGGCTCAACAGCGAGCCGGATGCCAAGGTTCTTGCCCATTGCGCGGCGGCCGCGGTCAAGACGCCCTTGCTCCGCTCCGGCCCGTTTGCCTTCGGTGCCCCTTGCTATATCCGCGATCCCGCCGCCGTGGCAGAGGATGTGGTCGCGGCCGTCACCGCGCCAGCCTACCCCGTGATCGTTTCACCAGCCAACGAATGGAGCAAGGCCGCCATCACCAGCCAGGTGACCACCGCCATCGAGTCGGCCAACCGTTCTCTCTCCACCCCCCTCCAGTCCCTCAAAACCGCCCTGCTGTGGCTCGGCCTGGTCCTCCTTTGCATCCAAGTGGTCTTGGTTCCCATCTGCGCCCTCAACGACATCAAGGAAAACCCCAAGCTCTAACGTCACAAACATGAAGAACCATTTGTTTATCGGCCTTGGTGGTCAGGGTGGTCGCACTTTGGCGGAAATCCGCAAGGTGATGCGGCAACGGGAGAATGACACCAATGACCTGCGCGCAGCACGCGTGAACTGGGATTTCCTGGCTATTGATTCTAGCATGGACGTCCGCAAGGAAAAGCGGGCCTGGACTTATTTCGGCGAAGACTTGTCCTTGCGTCAGGAAGACTGGCTTCCGCTCGGCTCGCTAAGTCCGGCCGACGTGGACATCCTTGCCGCCCGCAAGGACGTTGCCCCTTGGATCGGTAACCGCGAGCAAATGAAGGCATTCCTGGCCAAAATGAAAGTCGAGGGGGCAAACCAAAGGCGTCGGTTTGGACGTCTGCTTTTTGCCCATAACGCGGACAAAATCAGGACGGGCATCTTCACTCAAAAGGTCAATGGTCTGGCCATGCGGCAGGGTGCCACCAACGATTGCTGTTTTCACGTGTTCGCCTCGCTGGCGGGGGGGACGGGCAGCGGCTGCATTGTTGACCTGGTCACGGCGATCCGCGACCGCTATCCTAACAGCTCAATGGTGGGTGGATACCCGATCTTTGTCTATATCTACGCGACCCACGATGATGCCGGGTCCGCGGACGTCGGGTATTTCTATCAGAACCAGTTTGCCGCCCTCCGCGACCTCAACGCGCTCATGTGCAGCTCCCTGCCAACAAATCTTCTTGGCACGGATATGGACGGACGACTGTATGATGGCAGCGAACCGATCGCCCAATTGCTGATTACCACCAGCTTGAGCCACAGTAACGCCAAGGTGGCGCTTCCCAGACAGATCAGCACGGTCGCTGAATCGTGTTTCGAGCGCATCTTTGCCTTGGCAGCCGGCAACATGAATGCTGCGTGTCAGCAATCGGTGACCGGTCAGGACGTCATTGCAGCCTTTCCGGGGGAGCCACTGGTGTGCGCGGAACGAAGCTACCGTTTCGCGGGCATCGGCATGAGACGTTGGGAAGTGCCACACGCCCGGATTGAGGAACTGCTCGCTCTTGATTGTCTTGAGTATTCCCTCAAGCAGGCGCTTTACAATAACTGGGATCTGGCGAAAGGCTTCGTTGACACGCTGCCTGAAATGTCAGCAACGGAAAGCAAGGTTCGGATAGACAGGCTGTGTGCTTGTGCAGAAAGGACACTCGCAACCAAGACCGTGGCGCCAGAACTGGCAAGTCGCTTTGCATTGGAGACGGGCGAATTGCTTGCGGGCGTGCTTTCGGACTCCAAGCGCTGCAAGGACATCACCCGGATTCAAAGCGAAATCAAAGCCCACTACGAAAAGACATTCCTCGAACGGGGAGCGCTCACCCATTTCGAGACGCTCAAGCTCGGTATCAAAGACCGCGTCCAAGATACCATCCGGGAAATCGATCAGTTGATCACGGACGCTTGGTTGGATTCCGTCAGTCCGCTGGCCTTGGGGCACATATCCTCGCTCCTGGATTCGTTGGTGCTGCGTCTGCGGGCCGGGCTCCAGAATGCCACCACGTCCGAGCCCTCTCCTTCCGATGGCAGTCCACCGCAATCGAGCATCGAACGAACGTGCGTCGCGCGGGCTCGTGAATGGCAAAAGCTCACAACCCTGTCCCGCTGGGTAGGGAAGATGTCCGCATTGCTGCGGGCCGAATGCGATGACAGGACGGCCATTTGCATCGCAGGAATCCAGACCGAGTGTCGTGCGTTGGACAACGCATTCGTGACGGCTCTGCTGGAGGATCTGCAGACCCTTCAAGTGCGTTACGGTTCCGCCTTGGGGGTCCTCAAGTCGCTGCTCGAAGAGACCGCAAAAGACGCCAGAACCATAGCGGATGATCTGCGCAGCCTCAACCAAGGGGCGGGAGCCAATAAGTACGAGTTCGATCAAAAGGCACTGGACGAGTACCGCAAACAATTCCGGACTGGCCGTGAAGTTCAGACCAACTGTGGGCACCGGATGCGACTCGCCTTGCGTGCCTGCATCCCGGGAAAACCCCTGTCCACTCTCGACACCGTGAGCAAGAACCCGGCCGACAATGAGGATCTGGAGGAGGCATTACGCATGACCGCAATGGCATCCGCCCGCATGACCCAACAGCAGATGGAGGCCAAGGGCCTGGCGCCGAATCTTCTCGGGGACTCCCTGTTGGACCGCCTGCAGGACAGATTCGCCAGCAATCCCCAGGCCCTTCAAGCGGAGTTGTCCGAGTTTGTCAATCTTGCCACCTCCAATCTGCACTGGACGGGAAACCACATCCAACCTTCTAACATTCTGGGGACGAATGTTGGAGTTTCCAGTATGCCGCGCCGGCTGTTTGTGCTGGGCCTGCCCGCGCATCCCTTTAGCGCAACGCTTCGAGCCGCTTTTGAAGGTTGTCGCAACGCGGGAGATAACTTCATCTACGACATTTATTCTCACAATGATCCGGCACAGTTGCGCTTGTTGCTGGTGGACTATTGGATGGCGGCACGCTTCTCCACCGTCGTGAACGAACTGAGCGTGACATACGTGGCTGTCGAGAAGAAGCACGACGCAGCCACACTGTATTTCTGCAACATCGATCCCAGCGGCGAGGCTGGAGCGCGGGTGCCGATCCTCCTTCCAAGCGTGCAGGAAATGCGCGAGCGCTTTGCCGCCGAACTCTGGCTCGGACAACACCCACAACTGAAAGTGATAGAGGCGCAAGCGGGCAAGGTCGTGCTAGTGGAAGACCTTCCTCATGGAAAGGAAACGACGGATCTGGGTACCTCTCCAGAGCAAGCGGTCGATCAAGCCGATTTCACGAAGATGTTCAAAGTTCACTGCGTGCTGAGCGATGCTCTCCAAGCGAGGTTTGGGAAGAATCGGCAGACCTGGTTGCTGGACGTCCTCAAAGCGGAGAGTGAGCGCGTGGAAAAGGACTGCGGAATCCCGTCGGACGAGTTCCGGAGTTGGGAGGTCCGGCGCCAGCAACTCATCAAACTCCAACACTAACATGGCCCGCTATTTCAGATGTGGAGACAGTTCCAGGCAGTGCGAGATCGCGCGGAGCAGGAAGATCATTCCTGAATCCAAGTGGGTTTGCCCGGGGGGGAAGGAACAATGCGCGAATCAGCGCGAGCCGGTCCCATGGCTAGAAGCCATGTGGGCCTTGCACCGCAGGGAGTTTCTGATTGCCGGCGGGGTGATGCTCATCCTGTTGCTCATAGGCATCATTGCGATTCTGACGCGCAGCGATCCGCTACAGAAGGAGTGCGAAGGCATTCGTGCGGACTTGGGGGTGCTGGAATCGCATCTAACGAAGCTGGAAGCGCAACCCACTTCGGGCTCGTCATCACCAGAAGCGACCTTGAAGCAATTGGAGCAAAAGGCGGCGGATGTTCAAACTGACATTCAGTCCAAGCTGGCCTTGAAGACTGCGGACGGAATCAAGAAGGCCAAGGACAATCTTCTGACTTTTGATTCGCTCTTGAAGCAGGGCCAAGCCTCCGTCCAGGCCTCAAACAAGCCTGCCACCGGCAGCGGCCCGGTAGCGATCGAGGTGAAGAAGTTGATCCCCGATCTGCGGGCCATGCAGCCCCGTGCCGAGGGCTTGCGCAATCAGGCCCAAGTCGCTTCCAACAACATCATTTCCAATCAAGCCGATGAGATTCTGGAATCGATTGCGAAAGACATCAAACGAGCCTCCAAGCTGTTGCCAAAAGCGCCAACGCCAGTTCCCCCCGACTTGCTTGCATCGTTCGAGGCGAAGATCAAGTCAATGCGGGACGATGCGGCCAAGCGGGTCCAGGGTGCTGTCCTTCCTCCTCCTCCCGTCGTGAAGCCGTTCGACGAGAAGGATGCCACGCTGGTGATTACGTGCTCATCGGATCTTCCGGAAAGCCTCATGGTGCCCTTGTTGAGGGCGCGGAGCGGTGGGGAAGCAGTGCGGTGTCAAGCCGATTGGTATTACCAGTCAAAGCCGGATGTCACCCCGCAGGAAAAGATCATCATCAAGAACAGCGACGAGACACCCTACGGCGACCTTATTTCCGGTCGCGTGGATCTAGTCGTTACGGATCGACCTCCCACCCCGGCTGAAGTGGCCGCCTTCGAGCAAAAGTTTTCTGGTGCCTCGTTAGGGTCCCGAGCGCATTCCGAGGTGATTGCTTTGGATGCCCTTACCCTGCTGGCCCATCCGGAAAGTTCGCGCGACAAGGTTCAGGGCAAAGAAGCCGCCAATCTGCCGTGGATTGGCGGGCCCGTTGGCGGCCCTGAACATTCAGCGGCACTGCGGCGCGGATTCCGTCCCAGTCAGAGCGTTGAACGCCCGGCGGATGCGGTGCTCGCGGACAAGAATCTGCTAGGATTGGGCTTATACCACAGGGAAGGTGCCAACATCAAAGCCAAGCGCCTGGCATACCAGCCTTCCTCTGACACCCGCGAGTTGAAACCCAGCCCGTTTTCCATCGCCACCGAGGACTACAATCTATCCTTCCGTATTCAAGCCTCCACGTCGCCAGCCAGTCGCAAGGGGGCACTTGAATTGGTCAACCACATTACCTCAGCCCAAGGGCAGGGAGTCGTGGCCAACCAAGGGTATGTCGATCTGCGACTTGTCTCGATGCGTGACCCTGTCGATCCGCTCATCCTGGCCATCCTGGGCGAGGTTCTCAAGCGCGATAATGTTAAGGGGGCGATTAGAATCTCAACCAATTTCCGCTTTGACTTGGGCAAGGATGAACTCGATCTCAAAGCCAAGGCAGACATGGAGCGCCTTCCACTCACCATCGCAAGGGAGTTCCCCAAAGCGGATGTGGTGGTCATCGGCTTCACTGATAATGTCGGATCGGTTGAAATCGACCCAAAGCTGTCACTTCAGCGTGCCAAGCGGATAACCGACGAACTAAACAAATCAAAGCTCCCCGCCAAGCCCGCGGGACTCGGACGACAGTCGCCCGTGGGTGATAACGCAACTGAAGAGGGACGGGCTCGCAATCGACGTTCGGAGGTTTGGGTGGTGCCGGGATGAGGAAGAAGTCCAGATGACATTACCAGAAACATCCACGCCGATTGTTGCGGCCGCATTTGTGGGAGGCATCGGGTTGCTCGGCATTGTTGCCGGTGTTGTGGCTTGCCGTCGCGTTTTTGCCGAGGGCAGGATTCTGGACAGGGGCGAGGATGCGTTGACCGGCTCCCTTCCTTCGTTGGACCTGGATACCACAGACCCCGTCACCTGGCTGGCATCGAATGATCTGCCAAAGGACTCACACTTTGGAGACCATTTGCTATCGGTGTGGGGTGGTTGGCTTGGGGAAAGGGTGCCGACCCTCGCCGAGTTGCACAGCCTCTCCGCCCGCCGTGAGCGCAGGCGCTTGTCCGCCCGGATTTCCGGCGGCATCACGGCCCTCCTGCTCATCTGCGGCATCGCCGGAACCCTGCTCTGCATTCACCCGATCCTGCGGGCTTTCACGATTCTGAAGGACGCGGATGGGAATGTTGTGATCGACCCTGCGGAAGCACAAGAAATCATCCGTAGCCTTGGTAGCGCGTTCCTGCCGAGTCTAACGGCATTGGTGGCAACCGTGCTGGTCGCCATCTTGCGGGGGATGTACCTCCAGTCAACGAGCGGGCTGGCCTGGCGGCTTGACCGGTTTGCCGTCGACCAACTGTTTCCCATGTTCAAGCCGAAGCGCTTTGGCGCCGAATTGACCGCGGTTCATTCGAAGCTTTCGCGACTGGTTGACCGCATGGCTGAGCGGGATCGGGATTTTGCCGAGGCCATTGGGATTCTCGGTAAAGCCGCCCAGGATCTCAAGGACTCCGGCCCCAGATTGAAAGCGGCTTCCGACCGGATTACCAACGCCGCCGACCGGCTGGCCAACGAAACGGAGTCCATGACGAAGGCCTTGGACACCCATTTGGGCGAGAACTCCGCTCTGGTCAATGGAACCCATTCAATCAACGAGATCCTCGGAACTTGCGTGGATGCCGCGAATCAACTGCGGGAGGGTGGTACCACCCTCGCAACTTCCCTCGCTGAGGCGTCCGGAAAATTCGAGACGGCACGCACCCAACTCGGCACGGCTGTGGCGGAGATTCCACAGCAAATCCAGCAGGGCTGCGATTTGGGTAGCAAGACCTTGAGCGAAGCGAACCAGCGGGCGACCCGAGATGCCGCTACTGCCATTGCCAAGGCGACGGAGGCCGCGGCCCTCGGCATCAATTCAAGCTATGCCAAGGCGGGTGAGGTCTTCACTCGCGCGGCCAGCGAGGCTTCCACCCAGGCCGCCACGGCAATCGGACAGGCGACCGGTGCGGCCACGAACACCATCAAGGCGGAGGTCGCACCTGTCACCCAGGTGGTCACCGCGCTTAGCAAGCAATTGGATGCCGCCAGCATAAGTTATGCCAAGGCGGGTGAGGTCTTCACCCGCGCTGCCACTGAGGCATCGAATCTTGCCGTCAGGACCATCGGACAAGCGGCCAGTGAGGCGGCAAATCGCCTCAAACCCGAGGTTGGACCGGTCGCCCGGCCTGCCCCCGAGTTGCCCGGACCATCGGATGCCGCCAGGGGCGCAGCAATCGAAGCGACTGGTGCGGTTCCAACAGGCATCACTGCGGAGTTGGATCCAATCACTCAGGCCGACGGCCGCGGCCAATTGGATCCCATCAACAAGGGCCGTGCCGGGACCGCAATCGATACGTTGGATGAGCTTGATCGCAGACCCGAGATGGAGAATCCTCCAACAACGAAACTCTGGAAGAGGATTGTTTCCCTGGGACTGATGAAATGAAATAGTCCTGGATGATCCTTGGCGCATAAGGTCGTCCCGGCGCGGAGATTCAATCAAGCGCAGGTGACTCATAGAAAGGCAACAATCATGCACATGGATTCCCAAGACTCCCAGCCGGTTTCCTATTGGCCCAGCGTAAGCGATCTGTTCATGACGCTATTCATCGTGTCTTTGGTTTTCACAGGCTTACTCTGTTACTCCTTCCTGCCACGATCTGCCAAGAGCACCAAGGTGGTGGTTGACGCGGTCGGGGGAGTGAGCATGCGGAACATTATCGAACCCACCAACCGGATTCGGCGGGCGCTGGGGCCATTGCCCGATCTTCCTGAACTCCAAAGTGGTCTTGCAGCTCCTGCGGTGGTTGTCGGCTTGACAGCGACCGCGGATGCCGTCGAACAGCATTTGCGCGATCTCATCCCACGCCGCGCGGCCGATGATTTGAAACGCCAACTCGCCGAGGCGCGGAAAACCATTGAGGAGAAGGATCGGAAAATCAGGGAACTTGAAGGAAAGATTGGCGAGTTACGAAAAGACGATGAGCCGATGGTCAGCATCATTGGCCGGACGACCAACAAGGCATACGTCTTCGATTCAGGCAGCGCCGTGATGAGCAAGGCGTTTTCCGACGGTCTCAAGAGGAAGGTTGTTGGCAAGGGGCAAGGGGAGTTCGAGGAACTCAAGAGTCAGATCATCAAGCGGAATGCTGGTGGCAAACAAGCCGTGGACACCCTTGAAATTGTCGGGCATACCGACGGCCAACCGGTGGGCAGCAGCGGCAATCTCGACCAGCGGCTGCCCCTTTTTCTCACCAACCGGGACCGGCAACTCCAAGGGATGCTCGCCGGTTCGAACAACGACTTGGGCCTGATGCGAGCACTGGCCGTGCAGGTCGCGTGGGAGGAATTCGTCGAAAACCAGGCCGACGCGGCGGAGAAAGCACAACTGCGCCAGATCAAGGTGCGCAGCTACTCGGCCGGCCAGACCATTCCCCCGGGCGACGCCGTCCTTCACGACCCGGAACGTCTGATGGAGAAGAACGACGCGGCCCGCCGGATCGAAGTGAGGCTCACCAAGCTGGGCGGCGCCACGCCGCCTCCGCGGTAAGACAACTGACAGCCGTCTCGGCTGTCAGGGAATTCAGGCCCAAAATGCCGACGGGCAGTCCGCTGCCCATCGCGAACGGGAGGCACAACTTCGATTTGATGCCCAACTGCACACTTCCTGGGCTGGACCTTGAATTGACAAGGAATGGGCAATGCATCCCGGAAAATGACTTGGCACATTCCGGGGGGTGCCGGGACTTAGCCACAGCGGTGTGGCGCTGCGCTTCCCACCGCACTCCATACCTTCACCTGCCCAGGCGCGAGCCAAAGTCTGGAGTGCGGTGGGAAGGGCGCAGCCCGCCACACCGCTGTGGCTAAACCGGGAGCGCGGCGGGGTTCCCATGAGGTACGCCGAAGATTTCAACATTCAACATTCAACATTCAACTTCCAACATTCAATGATCAAGTAAGAGCAAGACATGACGCCGCATCGGCACTGCTGCCACCTGCAAACCCATGGGCGGATGATTCACGAATTCGTCTGAAACGCCAGCAAGTGCCAACTCATTTTCCGCCGGGATCAGGAACTGTGCGGTTCCATCGCATCATGGCAACGGTCGCCTCCGTCATCATCGCTGGGGAGCTTCCGGGATGAAGTGACCAAGCCAGTGGATCGAGGGTTTCAGGAGTGCCCACATTTTGTCAGATCAATTCCGGCAAGCGGAATTCCAGTCACACCTCGGCTTCGTCGCCGTTCGACTTTTGCTCCAGTTGGGCCCGGGCGGCAGCGAGTTTGATCATCTTTTCTGCGGAAACCTTGGGGAATTCCAGCCCCAGCTCCTGAATGGCCGTGGTCACAATGTCGGCCACCAGCGCGCGGGCGACGTATTTGCGGTCGGCGGGGATGACATACCATGGCACGCGCTTGGTGCTGGTGGCGCCGAGGGCGTCCTCAAACGCTTTCTGATAGTCCTTCCAGTGCTCGCGTTCCGCCATGTCGGACTCGGAGAATTTCCAGTGTTTGTCCGGATTGTTGAGGCGCTCGAGGAAGCGGCGCTTCTGCTCGCCTTTCGACACGTGGAGGAAGAACTTGAGCACCAGCGTGCCATTGCGGGAGAGGTGTTTCTCGAAGTTGTTGATGTCCTCGTAGCGCTTGTCCCAGAACTTGTCGTCCGGCTTGGCTGGCTGGCCGGACCCGAGCCATTCCGGGTGGACCTTGACGACGAGCACATCCTCATAATACGAGCGGTTGAAGATGCCGATGCGACCGCGCTCGGGCAGGGCTTTCATGTAGCGCCAAAGGAAATTGTGGTCGAGTTCCTCGGCGGAGGGTTTCTTGAAACTATACACCTGGCAGCCCTGCGGATTGACGCCGGACATGACGTGGCGGATGGTGCCGTCCTTGCCTGCGGCATCCATCGCCTGGAAAATCAGCAGCACCGAGTGGGTGTCGCTGGCGTAGAGCAGTTCCTGGGCGGCGGCGAGTGCCTTGCGGTTTTCCTCGAGAATCTCGCGGGCCCGTTCCTTGATGACGTCCTTGCCCAGCTCCTGGGCATTGTCGGTTTCCGTCCAGTCGGTCACATAGTGTTTCAGGTTCACTGTCGTGCCGGGTTCGACGAGGAATTGTTGGATGAGTTTCGGTTTGATCATGATGGTGGGCGGTTAGGTAGGTAGGCTGAAACGAAAGGCTCGGGTCAGCGGAAGAACCCGGCGAGGGCCTGGGCGACGGCGGCGTCGATGCGGGCGGCGCGAGTCTTGCCCGACGCGCCGCGGACCACGTCGCCAGTAGCGAAGTTGCGGTACACGAGTTTGTTAGTGCGGCTGTCGATGAGGTCGATGACGATCCCGGCACGCTGGAAGTAATCCGGGCGCTTGGATTCAATGACGCCGCGGTCATGGGCGCGGTCGGTGATGGCATCCGCCGGACGCCCGTAGCCGTAGTAATCCTCATAGCTCGTCGTCATCCCGGGTTCCTGATAGATCACCAGGTAGGCGACGACCAGATCGGCGCTGCCGGTGCCGTAGGCCAGCCCCTTGGCGCGGAACTGCCGACGCAGGGAATCCTGGATCATGCCATGGATGCTGCGCTCGGTGGGGTTGGAGATGGCCGGACGATTCGGGTCGCGCTGGGTGAGGCGGGCGGAGGTGTAGCCCTTGCTGGTGCCTTTCGGCATGTCAACGCCCGGACCGCAGGCGGCGAGGAACAACGACAATACGGTGAGAACCGGGAGTGCGATGAAATTCATGGGAAGCTGAAGCATAGAATCCATCAGATGAATGTCAAGGTCGATTTCCGTTGAGCCAATGAGTGGAGGACATCCGCTTTCCATCGCCCTCTCATGGTCGGGGGCGATTCGGATCCGGAGCAAAGGAGATCGCCCAATTGGCGGTGTCGAATCCTTGGGCAAATCGCCCTTCCGTGACTTCTTTGTCATGCACCCGGGGCGGGGCCGACCCATGGGCCGGCCCGCTTCTCCTCATCGGCGTCGTCTTTCACAGCAGGCCTCGCGCGAATCAGAGAGCCTTGCCGATGATCCGGTCGAGCAGCTCGTTGAGTGGAATCATGGTGAACACCAGCGGGACGAACGGCGCAAGCGTCGCCCAGAGCAGTTGCACCAACATGTCGCGACTGAAGAGCACCGCCCTCATCTCCCTGATCACGGAGAATGAATTGCCGAGGTCGGCGAGCGATTGGATGTCGCCGGTGCCAAGCAGCGGCTCGCCGTCGTGATCGGCGCTGCGCAGCCAGCGCCGGTCGAAATCGCGCGTGTACTCGGCGGCGAAGGCCCCGTATTCCCGCAGCCCGCGACGTTTCGCCGCGAGGATCTGCGGGGCGAAAACCATGAGTGGCCCGAGCACGAGAAGCATGCCGAACGCGACGAGAAACACGATCTCCAGCTTGAAGTCGGCGAGCGTATGCGTTCTTTCAACGATCCTGCTCGCGACCAGCCCGGCGGCCATGGCGCTGAACGAGGCCAGCAGAGGAGAGTATGCATGCGCGCTTCCGCCGAGGAAACCAAGGCCGCCGTTCCGGTCGGGATGGATCGGGATCAGGTCGAGGTCGATCCGTGACACCTGCCAGAGAAACCGCGCCCAGATCACGAGCCGGAACAACCAGCGAAGCATCAGGAATTGCAGGATCGGATTGCTCACCCAGGTGAACCAGAATCCGGGTTGGGTGAGCGTGCCTCCGTGGGGGCCGCTCGTCGCATACCAAGTCGATGACTTCAGGGCGAAGAGGTCGGTTCGCAGGTAGTATCCGAGCGGAAAGACGATCGCGATGAGCGCGAGTTCGGCGGGAATCGAGTTGCGCCACCTCATCGCGCTCACGATCGCCGCGCGGAACCGCTCCAGCGACCCGGCCGGAATGAGCCCCCGCTCCACGAACTGCGCCACGATGCCGCGCATCCGTTGATGCACGAAGAACTCGGCCAGGATCATCAGCGGCACGGCAACCAGAAAGCGTGCGTGGGTCTCGACATCGTAGAGAAAGGGAATATCAACGCCTCCCAGCAGGGTCCCCTGGCTCGCGCATAGCATGAGCAGCGGCAGCCAGATGATGCCGCAGATGACGAGAATGCGACGCATGAGGTGCCTCCCGACATCGTCATCCAGATGCGCCTTCCGGAGGAGTTGATAGAGCGGCCCGCCAAGCACGAGCGAAAAGTTCTGAAGCTCCGGGAGGGATTCAAGCAGCGGATCCGGGGGACCCGATGGGATGTTCTGGGCCATGGGAAGAGTGCGTTAATCCATCGCCAAGCCGTCGGAATTCACCGCCTGCAGCACCTTGATGTCCATCAACGCGTCACGGGCCCTGACGTTGTCGCCGACCCCGGAAAGCAGATGGATTTCGTCGCTCTCTTGGACTCCTCCCGGCGTCAGCGCCGCCAAACGGGTCTCCGCCTCTCCTAAGCGCCGCCCGAACGAGCGCCACTCCCAGCGTGGAATGGTGGTAGCCATGATTGATTGTTGGTTGCGAGCGATTTGTATGAACCCCTGCCCGCTGCGTCGAGCGTGAAGATCGCCGACCGCTAAACAAGGGTGCATGACAAATTGTCGGGCAGGACCTGCCTAACATCCAAAGGAAGATGACTGGCCGCAACAGAACGCATGGAACGCCAGGATAATCCTGACTTCAGGATCAGGAATCGGCACCGCGGATTACGCCGGATTTTTTGCGAGTTACGCAAAAAAGTTGATTTACCCGAATGGTGAGTTATACGGTTTTCATATCCATTTCTTTATCCGCGCAATCCGCGGTTTTCAACTTCCCTTTCCAGCACCACAACCCGGCCGCGGCGGCGGCATTCCCCCGCAGCTTCCGCGCCCCGCTCGCGTGCCTTCCGCTAACAGATTCATCCGGTGGTCCTTGGACACCTCGCCGGCCCAATGCCGCGCGTCCGCCGCATATCCCTGGTGTGCCATGAGCGCCCGCACCAAGCCTGCCCGCCATGGCCCCTCGGTCCGCCTCCCATCGCCTCGCCGTAGCTGCTCCAGCGATAATCCGCCGGATCCTCCACCATCCCCGCACGCACCGGGTTGAGATCAATATACGCCGCCACCGTCCGCGATGCCACCCCGTCCTCCACCAGCACGCTCTTGAAGCGGGATTCCCACCACGCCCCCGTCCGCTCGTGCTTCGTGTTGAGCCACCGACTGAACCGCAGCAGCAACGTTTTCACCCATTTGTTTGCCGTCCCTTCAGATGAGAGGCAGCGCCTGGCATCGATCGGGGCGGATCTGATTCTCTCAAGCAAATGAGTCTTCACCAATTTCCTGGAGTTTTCGCGTGCGGCAGCGGGGGGCTTGTGGTTGACTTCCGGCCATGCCCCCACAACGCGTCAAAGTGATTGCCTCGATCTCGGTTGGTGAGTTTTTCAATAACCACGCGGGCGGACTCAATCTGGGTCTGCTGGGCCGGCAAGTCGGCTTTGAGCGGCCGATCAGCGAACCCGCAATGAACCGCCCGGGCCTGGCCCTGGCCGGGTTTTTCTCATACTTCGCCCCGAAGCGGGTGCAGGTGCTTGGCAACTCGGAATTGTCCTACCTGAAGAAACTCCCGGACGCCCTGCGCTCGGATCGGTTCCGCCGGATGTGTGATCGGGAGATTCCCTGCATCGTCGTCGCCCGGAGTGCCAACCTTGGGGATGATCTGCTCGAGGTGGCCAACGCGCATGGCATTCCGGTGTTTGGCACCTCCATGGTGACGATGAATTTTCTCAACGCCGCCACCATTCGGCTGGAGCACGAGTTTGCCCCCAGTGTGAATGTTCACGGCTGCATGGTGGACATGCGCGGCATCGGCATCCTGCTCATCGGCAAGAGCGGCTCGGGCAAATCGGAAACCGCCATCGGTCTGATCGAACGCGGCGCTTCGCTGGTGGCCGATGACATGGTGTGCATCAAGTACGTGGGCGGCGAACTGGTGGCCACCGCGCCGGCGCTGTCCCGCGGCTACATGGAAATCCGCGGCATCGGCATCATCAACATCGCCAACCTCTACGGCCTGACTTCCATCCGCCCGGAAAAACGCCTCGACCTCGTGGTGCTGCTCAAGCCCGGTGCCGACCTCAACGAGGTGGACCGCTGCGGCATGCAGCAAGACACCTACGAAATCCTCGGCCAACAAGTCGTCCAGGTGCAAGTGCCCGTAGGTCCCGGGCGCGACACCGCACGCATGGTCACCATTGCCGCACTCGACCAGCAACTGCGCCAGCTCGGCTACAACATGGCGGATGAATTCAACCAGCGGCTGATCAGCCACATGTCTAACGAAAGCCCCAGGCCAGGCGGGTTGCCGCCGCGCCAGGGCTAAGCGCCGGTCCAAGCTGCGACTGCCGCAGGGGCCCCGCGCCACGCGCCGGGTTCACCTCAATACTGATAGAGCATGTAGAAGTTGAACTGTCCGCCTTTGTCCGCTTCACGGTCCGGGCTCATCACCGGAATCGCATAGTCGAGGGCCAGCGGCAACGGGCTGATGGCGGACAGCTTCACGCGCAACCCGATGCCGACATCGCCATACAGGTCGCTCGGGCTCAGATCCCAACTGGAAGTATTCACAAAGCCCATGTCATAGAACACGGCGGCACGCACCATGTCGAGGACCGGCACCGGCACGGTATATTCAAAGGACACATATCCCAGCGAATTGCCGCCGATCACTTCACCGGTGGTGCCGGGGGTGTCACGCGGTCCCACATCGCGGAATTCAAATCCGCGCAACTGGCGGCCGCCCCCAAGGAACATGCGCTCGAAGATGGGGACCTCGTCGCCATTCAAGCTGTCCACGGATGCCAGCTCACCGCTGATTGATAGAATCGAATCCCACTTGAGGTTCCAATGCTTCTGAGCCTGAGCCGAGATCGTGATGGTTTCCACGTCACCGCCGAGGATGCCACCTGCCAGGGTCACGCCCACGTCCACCTTGTGACCACTGCGGGCCTGGATCGGGGTGTCGCGGCTGTCATACAGATAGTTCAAGGTCACCGCGCTGCGCAGGTAGTCACCCTGCTCCCTGGGGCTACCATCTTCATTGATCAACTTCGAGGTTGAAGTATTGAGGGGGGCGGGAGGAGGGACGTCAGGCACATAATAATTGCCATAGGAATAATAGTTATAGTCTCCCGAATGATGATCAGAAGAGGGGTCATCAATGGAAACCTGCTCGAGCCGGTATTCCAGTCTGAGCGAACTCAGGTTCAGGTTGTCAAGCGGCTTGCGCAGGAAAATCGCCGCGCCCGCATTTGTCTGGTCATAATAATCACTTAAATTGGTGGCCATTCGGTAGAACACATCGCCGCCCAAGCTCAGCTTTTGGTCCAGGAAAAACGGCTCCACCAGCGACATGCTGAAATCCGTGCGCGTGGTGCCCTCGCGCAGATTCATGGCGAAGCGCTGCCCGCCACCCCTGAAGTCCCAGGGCTTGAACAAGTCGAAGTTTGGCTGTTCCACCGTCAGGATGCCCATGATGCTGTCGATCGAACTGAAGCCAACGCCCACGTTCACCTTGCCGGTGCGCTTCTCCTCAACCAGAATATCGACGTCGCGATAGCCACCGCCAGTGGGCACCCCTTTGACACTCACGTCACCGAAGTACCCCAGATTTTTCAGGCGGTCCCTGGTGGTCTCCAATTCGACCGAGTTGAACCAC
The DNA here is from genome assembly GCA_026397725.1 of Verrucomicrobiota bacterium. Lineage (GTDB taxonomy): Bacteria > Verrucomicrobiota > Verrucomicrobiia > Verrucomicrobiales > Akkermansiaceae > Luteolibacter. Next base: position 32,490 of record JAPLUI010000118.1, read on the forward strand.
TCGCTGGGCTTGAGCGTGCTTTCGCGGCGGATCACCTTTTCCTTGGTCGCGCTATTGCCCTTGATGTTCACGCGGCCCACCCGGAACTTGGTGCCCTCGGTCACGCGATAGGTGATCGACACCCGGTTGGGTCCCGCATCGCCAATGTCGGGCTTTACTGCCGCATCGGCGTAACCACGAGATCCATAGTAGCTGCGGATCATGGTGTCGTCCGCACGCATTTTCTTCGACGAGTAGGCACTGCCGGCGACCAGGGTGAGCGCTGGATAAAGCTCCGCAGGTTTGAACACGGTCATTTTGCCGAAACTCACGGCCGCCACGGTGTATCGTTCGCCTTCGTTGATCGGAATGACCAGATCCACCAGGCCGCCACCCGCCGGTACGCGGCGGATGATGTCAGGGCTGGTTGCACGCAAGAAGCCCCTGCTGTGATAATAGTCCAGAATCGCGTTCAGATCGGCCTCCAATTTATCCTTCTCGAAGCGGTTGTCGTGGGTGATCCACGACAACCAATCCTTCGGCTTGACTTTCATTTCCTTGAGCAGATCGTGGCTGGAGAATGCCTTGTTGCCCTCAAAGCGGATTTTCCTAACCTCATTTTTCGAGCCCTCGGTGATCACGAAAACGAGGTCCACCTTGCCCGGTTGGCCGCTCGGCTGCATTTTATACACGGCGCTCGCATCCGGATAGCCGCTGTCATGATAATACTTTTCGAGGTTGCGGACGGCGTCGTAGATCAGCTCGTCGCTCAGGATGCCGCGGTTCTTGAGCTTGGATTCCTTGGCCAGCTTCTGATCCTTGAACACCGTGTTCCCGACGAATCCGATGGCGAGATACTCGGCACGCGTCTTCACTTGCACGATCAAACGCAGCTTGTCAGCCGTAGGATCCTCCACCAGGGTATTCACATCATCCACCAACCCGGACGCGTAAAGCGCCTTCACATCCTTGTCGTCAAGCTCCCTCGTATAGGCCACCCCCGCCTTGCAACTCATCAAATTGCGGAGGCGCGTCTCATCCACCGTCTTGGGCCCGGTGTAGCGAATCTCCACGTCTGCGATGATTTTCCCCTCGAAATCCTGGGCCTTCAAAGCGCCCACCAAGGACGTGAGCATGAGCGGCAGGAAGGCGACGCAACGGGCAAAACCGCGCGTCACGGAGGGACTGGAGAAAGGTGTTGTAAGCATGCCAGTGGTTTGGATGCGCAATCATTCCCACCGATCCGCCCCGTCGTCAAGATTAATCCCCTGCGGATTTATCCTTGGCCGCCCCCCCAAGGCCGCCGCCGTGCCGAAATCCTTGCCCACCGCGCCATCCTCCTCTACACCCACCGCGTGCTCACCATTCACAAGCTCACCAAGACCCTCGGCGGACGCACCCTGCTCCGCGACGCGGAAATGTCCATCAACTGGGGCGAGCGCGTCGCCCTCGTCGGCCCGAACGGGGCCGGCAAGTCCACCTTGTTCCGCATGATTCTCGATGAAGACAGCCCGGACGAGGGCGTCATTGAGCGCGATGAATACTCGATCACCGGCTACCTGCCGCAGGAGTCCGGCCAGCCCACCGATGAAACCATCATCGAAATTGCCATGGGCATCACCCCGGAAATGATCGGCATCCTGCGGACGATGCGCGAACACGAGCAGACCGGGGATCTCTCGCACCCGGATTTTGCCAAGGCGCAGGACCAGTTCAACCACCTCAACGGCTACCAAAACGAACCCAAGGCCAAGAAAATCCTCGCCGGGCTTGGCTTCAAGGAAACGGATTTCCACCGCCCCGCCCGCGAACTCTCCGGTGGCTGGGTGATGCGGGCCCATCTCGCCCGGCTGCTGGTCATGGAGCCGGACCTGCTCATGCTCGACGAGCCCACCAACCACCTCGACCTGCTCTCGCTGCTGTGGCTGCAGCGCTACCTGCTCAACTACTCCGGGGCCATCCTCATGATCTCCCATGACCGGGATTTCATGGACTCCATGATCGAGACCGTCGTCGAGATCGACCCCGATGCCGCGAAGCTCTGCGCCTACACCGGCAACTACACGTCGTTTCTCGAGCAACGCGAAAAGCGCTACGAACTCCAGGTCCAGGCCTACCGCAATCAGAACAAGGAAATCGAACAACATCAGGAGTTCATCGACCGCTTCCGCCAAGTCGGCTCCAAGGCCGCCCAAGTCCAGTCCCGGATCAAATTCCTCGAGAAACTCGCCCGCGTTGAGAAACCGCGCACCCCGCGCAAGCCCTTCAAGTTCAATTTCCCCCAACCCCAGCGTTCCAACCAGAAGGTCATCGAACTGGATAAAGTCAGCCAAGCCTACGGCGACCTGCGGGTTTACCAGAACCTCGATCTCACCATCGAGCGCGGCGACCGCATCGTGCTGGTTGGCCCCAACGGTTCCGGCAAGACCACCCTGCTCAAGATCCTGGCCGGCCATATCCCCATCAATGGCGGCAAGCGCGAGGTGGGTTATGCCACCAAGATCGGTTACTACTCGCAGCACCGCTCGGAAGCCCTCAACGAAGACCACACGGTGATCGAGGAAGTCATGGGCATTTGCCCGAGCCTGCGTGATGAGGAGGCCCGCGCCATCCTCGGTTCATTCCTGTTCCGCCGCACCGATGTGGAAAAACGCTGCGGCATCCTCTCCGGTGGCGAAAAATCCCGCCTCAACCTCGTCAAGTTTCTCGTCGATCCACCCAACCTCCTGCTCATGGACGAGCCCACCACCCACCTCGACATCCTCTCCATCGACTCGCTCGTCCAGGCGCTCAAGAACTACGAAGGCACGCTCGTGTTCATTTCCCACGACGTCCACTTCATCCGCACGCTGGCCGCCACCACCCTCCACATCAACCGCGGCGTCGTCACCCGCTACACCGGCGGCTACGATTACTTCATCGAAAAATCCGGCCTCAACGACGACCGCAGCGCCGTCACGGCATGACGAAGTCGGCAGGGATCTGTGGCCGGAAGCCCGGGCCGGGGCCGGGTGGTGGCGGCTTGGTTAGAGCGCCTCACGGAGGATCGGCTGCAGGGGCGCGTGACGAGCCCTGAACCGGGAGCCACGCGCTTGTTTGGTTCAGCCTGATGTCCCCGGTGGGGGATTTATTGCCGTTGGGCCGGGATGAAGTTGCCGGACTTGCGAATCTGGCTTGCCCTGCGGGCGAAGTCCGGGCCAGCATGGGGCCGCGATGCGAAACCTTACCGCCGAACCGGCATGGCAGGACGAGGATCTGGGGCTGCCGCTCCCGGATGCTCCGCACGCGTGTTCGGTGTGCCTGCCGACGTGGAAAGCCATCGTGGGTTACGAGGAGGGTCTGGACAAGGTGCGGCGGCGGATGCGGGCGGGGTATCCGCGGTTTTTCCGGCATGCGGTGGTGGAGCGCTTGTTTGCCGCAGCCAAGGCGGAGGTGGCGGGCGAGGGCGAGGAAGTCATCGTGCTGGCGACGCGGGCCGCGGTGCAACGGGCCCATCGGTGGGTGGAACGGCACGCCGAGACGGCCGTGCGGATCACCAGTTTCCATGGCCTGCAGGTGCTGGTGGTGCCGGCGAAAGCGAAGGCCGTGGCCGATGACTATTGGCGCTTCAGCGGCGAGATTGTGAGCAGCCGACAGGCACAGGATTTTTTCGACGGGAATTTGCGGGAGGGCTCGAAGTCCCATTTGATCGTCAGGGCCTTGGCAAGATTCAGTGGTGCGGAACCGGGTGACCAATTTGTGTTCGCCAGCGGGATGGCGGCGGTAACGTCGGTGCTGCGGGCCCTGCCGGGTCTGCGCGAGGGGAAAAAGACGCTGCAATTGGAGTTCCCCTATGTGGATTGCCTGAAGGTGCAGAACCTGTTCGGGCATGGCGTGGTGTACTTGTATGAAGCGGCGGGAGAATCGTTCGATGAAGCCTTGCAGCGGATCCGGTTGGGGGAATTCGCCGGAGTGTTCACGGAGGCACCGAGCAATCCGCTGCTGCGGACGGTGGACTTGCAGCGGGTGGCCGCCGCCTGTGCGGAGGGTGCCACGCCGCTGGTGGTGGATGACTCGGCGGCAGGGCCCATGAATGTGGACGCGTTGCGGTACGCGGATGTGGTCACCAGCAGTCTGACCAAGTGGATTTCCGGCGCGGGCGATGTAATGGCGGGCATGGCGACGGTGCGGGCGGAGGCCCCGCTTGCCAACGAGCTGCGCGAGGCGCTGGCGGCGGATTCGACGGACAGTGCGCCGCTCTATGTGGCAGATGCGGAGGTGCTGCTATCCAATTTCAAGGACTATCCCAAGCGGATGGAAACCGCCAACGCCAACGGCCTGGCACTGGCGACCTGGCTGGCCACGCATCCGGCGGTGGAGCAGGTCTGGTATCCGTCGTTGACCACGGTGGAGAACTATCAAGCCGTGAGGCGCAAGGGCGGCGGCTTTGGCGGCTTGCTCTCGTTGGTGTTGAAGGCCGAGAAGAAAACCCCGCGAGTCTATGACGCGTTGCGCTTGAGCAAGGGCCCGAGTTTCGGCACGACCTTCACGCTGGTGTGCCCCTACACGCTGCTCGCCCATTACCACGAGTTGGAATGGGCGGAAGGCTGCGGGGTGTCCGCCAATCTGCTCCGGGTGTCGTGTGGGCTGGAGCCCTTCGAGGTGTTGCAGGCGGCCTTTGAGGAGGCGCTGGCACAGGCTTGAGGCAGCGGTGGGCTGGCGGGGGCTGCTTGTTAGCAGGCGTGGCACTGCCTGCGCGGAGTTCCACGAAAAAGCCGGACGGTGGCCCGTCCGGCTTTGAATTGTCAGGTCAGATGCTGCTCCGGTTTGGCCTGGCGGTTGGCAACCGCCGCCACGGGCAGTTACATCATGCCGCCCATGCCATGGTCGTGGCCACCGCCGCCACCAGCCGGGGGTTCCTTGGAGGGAAGCTCGGTGATGATGCACTCGGTGGTGAGCAGGAGGCCCGCGATGGACGCGGCGTTTTGCAGCGCCGTGCGGGTGACCTTGGTCGGATCGACCACGCCGGAGGCGATGAGGTCCTCGAACTTGTCGGTGGCGACGTTGTAACCTTCGCCGGTCTTGCTGCTCTTGACGCGTTCCACGATGAGCGCGGCTTCGCGACCCGAGTTGGCAACGAGTTGCCGCAGCGGGGACTCCACGGCGCGGGCCACGATGCCAGCACCGGTCTGTTCGTCACCGCTGAGGCCGAGATCACCGATGGCGGCATGGGCGCGGATGAGGGCGGTGCCACCGCCGGCCACGATGCCTTCTTCGACGGCCGCACGGGTCGCGTGGAGGGCGTCCTCGACGCGGGCTTTCTTTTCCTTCATCTCGGTTTCGGTCGCCGCGCCGACGTTGATGACCGCCACACCGCCGGCGAGCTTGGCGAGGCGCTCCTGGAGCTTCTCGGTGTCGTAATCGCTGGTGGTGTCCTCGATCTGGCGACGGATTTGGTTGACGCGTCCCGTGATGGCTTCGGAGGTGCCGCCACCTTCAACGATGGTGGTGTTTTCCTTGGTGATGGTGATGCGCTTGGCCTGGCCGAGGTCGGAAATTTCGACGCCTTCGAGCTTGATGCCGAGGTCTTCGGTGATAACGCGGCCACCGGTGAGGATGGCCAGGTCTTCGAGCATGGCCTTGCGGCGGTCGCCAAAGCCGGGGGCTTTCACTGCGGCGATGTTGAGGATGCCACGCAGCTTGTTGACCACCAGGGTGGCGAGAGCTTCACCTTCGACGTCTTCCGCAATGATGAGCAGCGGACGACCGCTCTTGGCCACTTTCTCAAGCAGCGGAAGCATGTCCTTGAGGGACGAGATCTTCTTCTCGTTGATGAGAATGTAAGCATTCTCAAGATAGGCTTCCATGCTCTCGGGATTGGTGACGAAATAAGGCGACAGGTAGCCCTTGTCGAACTGCATGCCTTCGACCACTTCGAGAGTGGTTTCGATGCCCTTGGCTTCTTCCACGGTGATGGTGCCGTCCTTGCCGACCTTGTCCATGGCTTCGGCGATGATGCTGCCGATGGTATCGTCCGAGTTGGCCGAGATGGAGGCCACCTGCGCGATTTCCTTGGCGTCCGAGACGGGTTTGGAAAGCAGCTTGAGCTGCGCCACGATGGCCTCGGTGGCCTTCATGATGCCGCGTTGCAGCGAGATCGGATTGGCCCCGGCGGTGACGTTGCGCAGGCCTTCCTTGTAGATGGCTTCGGCCAGCACGGTGGCGGTGGTGGTGCCGTCGCCGGCGATGTCCGAGGTCTTGCTGGAGACCTCGCGGATGAGCTGGGCACCCATGTTTTCATAGGGGCACTCGAGTTCGATTTCCTTGGCCACCGTCACACCGTCTTTGGTGATGGTCGGGGAACCGTATTTCTTGTCAATGATCACGTTGCGCCCGGCGGGCCCAAGCGTGACTTTGACGGCGCGGGCGAGTTTTTCCACACCGCGCAGGAGGGCCTGGCGGGCGGCTTCGTCGAATTGGAGTTGTTTGGCCATGGTGGTAGTTGGTTATCAGTTGTCAGTTGTCAGTTATCAGGAGTTGATTGGTGGATTCGGGGAAGTCATTGGTGAGTGGGCATGGGTCATTGGGGAAGATTCGGCGGAGCCGGTGCTTTACCAGTGACTCTTGGCTACTGACCACTGACTGTCGGCGTCAGCCGACGATGCCGAGGATGTCGGATTCGTTGATGATGAGGACTTCCTGTCCATCGACCTTGACTTCGGTGCCGCCGTATTTGGAGATGAGCACCTTGTCACCGACCTTGACGGTGAACTCAATGGCATTGCCATTGTCGTCCTTGCCGCCAGTGCCGAGGCTGAGGACTTCAGCTTCCTGCGGTTTTTCCTTGGCAGTGTCCGGCAGGACGATGCCACCAGCGCTGATTGCTTCAGCTTCGAGACGTTTTACCAGGACGCGTTGTCCGAGTGGTTTGATGTTAGCCATATATGTTGTTGTTGTTGTTTGTTGTTTGTTTGGTTTCGGTGAGAAGCCACGCGTTGGCGTGGAAAGGGATATCGAGACAGCAGACAGAAGATAAGACGCAAGCTGGAGAAGGGAGGGGAAAATTGGTCAAGTTATTGGGGGGGTGGATTCCAGTCTGCGGTCTGCGGTCATTAATCCACCACTTCGGCGTCCACGACTTTGCCTTTGGCTTGTTTTGGCTCGTTGGCGTCCGGGGCGGATTCGACGTCGGGGTGGGGGGTGCCGCCACCGGTGGCGGCTTGCGCTTGGTGGGCGGCGGCGGCGAGGGCTTGCAGCGAGTTTTCGAGATCGGCAACCGCTTGGTTGATGGTGTCGGTATCGTCGCTGGTGATGGCGTCCCTGACCGCCTTGAGTTTGCCTTCAAGCAATTCCTTGAGTTCGGCCGGGGCCTGGTCGCCGAGGTCGGCGAGTTGTTTTTCGACGTTGAAGACGAGGTTGTCGGCCTTGTTCTTGGCATCGACTTTTTCGACTCGCTTCTTGTCTTCGTCGGCGTGGAGTTCGGCGTCGCGCTTGGCTTTTTCGATTTCGTCCTTGGACATGCCGGAGGAACCCTGGATGGAGATCTTCTGTTCCTTGCCGGATTCCTTGTCCTTGGCGGAAACGTGGAGGATGCCGTTGGCGTCGATGTCGAAGGTGACCTCGATTTGCGGTTCGCCGCGGCGCTTTGGTGCGATGCCGTCGAGCTTGAAATTGCCGAGACGTTTGTTGTCGGCAAACATCTTGCGCTCGCCTTGGCAGACCTGGATGTCCACGGCGGGTTGGTTGTCGCTGGCGGTGGAGAAGATCTGGGATTTCTTGGCGGGGATGGTGGTGTTGCGTTCGATCATCGCGGTGGCGATGCCGCCCATGGTTTCGATGGAGAGGGTGAGCGGAGTGACGTCCAGCAGCAGGACATCCTTGACATCGCCGCGGAGCACGCCGCCTTGGATGGCAGCGCCGATGGCCACGACCTCGTCGGGGTTCACCCCTTGGTGGGGAGTCTGGCCGGCGAGTTCCCGGGCGACCTCAACGACCTTTGGCATGCGGGTCATGCCACCGACGAGCACGAGTTCATCGATTTGCGCCAGCTTGAGGCCGGAAGCGGCGAGGCAATCGCGAACCGGCTTCTTGGTCCGCTCGAAGAGGGCGTCGGTGAGCTGTTCCAGCTTGGCGCGGGTGAGCGTGAGCTGGATGTGTTTCGGGCCGGTGGCGTCGGCGGTGATGAATGGCAGGCTGATGTCGTAGGATTGAGTGGAGGACAGGGCGATCTTGGCTTTTTCCGCTTCTTCCTTGATGCGTTGGAGGGCATCGGGCTGGCTGGATAGATCGATGCTCTGGTCCTTCTTGAACTCCGCCACCACCCATTGGATCAGGGCGTTGTCCCAATCGTCGCCGCCGAGCTGGGTGTCGCCATCGGTGGCCAGCACTTCAAAAACGCCGTCGCCGATTTCAAGGACGGAGATGTCGAAGGTACCGCCGCCAAGGTCATAAACGGCAATTTTCTCATCGGCCTTCTTATCAAGGCCGTAGGCGAGGGCGGCAGCGGTGGGCTCGTTGATGATGCGCAGCACTTCCAAGCCGGCGATTTCGCCAGCCGCCTTGGTGGCATTGCGCTGGGAGTCGTTGAAATACGCCGGGACGGTGATGACCGCCTGAGTGATTTTCTCGCCGAGCTTGGCTTCGGCATCGGCCTTGAGCTTGCCGAGAACCATGGCCGAGATTTCCTGCGGCGAGTAGGTTTTCGTTTCACCGGCGACGGTCACCTGAATGTGGGCATCCCCATTGGGCGCGGCGACGATCGTGTAGGGCATCCGTTTGTCGGCTGCGGTGAGTTCCGAGAACTTGCGGCCAATCAGGCGTTTGGCGGAGAAGATCGTGTTTTTCGGGTTGGTGACGGCTTGGCGCTTGGCGGCCTGGCCGACGAGGCGTTCGCCGTTTTTGGCGAACGCCACGATGGAAGGGGTGGTGCGGGCACCTTCTGAGTTTTCCAGCACCGTGGACTCCCCGCCATCCATGACGGCCATGCAGGAGTTGGTGGTGCCAAGGTCGATTCCGAGAATTTTGGACATAGTGTTGATTCCTGTTGGTGGCCCGTGGTGCCGGGCGGTTTACGATGCTCGCTTTCGCAGGATCCGTGCCACAGCCCTTGAAATCCCATAACGCATTTGAAATCAGACGGTTGGAAATCCACTTGCTAATTTCCCCCGAGGCGGCGGATGTTGAATTGGGACGAAATGTCCCGATTCCACCGAGACAAATTGTCTCGGCAGGGCACTTTGGACCGGGCGTCGAGGCGAGCGGCAGGGCCTAACAAACAGCGGGGAATGGCCCGCAAGATGAAGTCTCCCGTGGCATTGCAGGGCGTGGAATTGAGGGGCTGACCGGGTTGTCCGGGACCGGGATTGCCGGCTTGTAGCGGTCTGGGAGGGACTGAGTTCGACGGGAAAATCCCGCCTAAGAGGTGGACAAGGGCCACCGGGTTCATCAGCATCCCCGCCGCTACCCACATGTCCTGGCAATCCTACCACCAACAACACCTCCGTTACCCGCAACTCGGATTCTCGCTCGATTTGTCGTGCATGGGAATGGAGGTCGGCCAATGGTCCGCACTCGAGCCGCAGATTGCCAAAGCCTTTGCGGAGATGGCGGCGCTCGAAGCCGGCGCCATGGCCAACCCTGACGAACAGCGCATGGTCGGCCACTACTGGCTGCGCAATCCCGCACTCGCCCCTACGCCCGCACTCAGCGATGCCATCACCCGACCGCTTGCGGCACTCAAGGCATTTGCCCGGGATGTGCTGACCGGAACGATCAGCACGCCTTCGGGCGCACCCTTTGAGCAGGTCCTGCTGATAGGCATCGGCGGCTCCGCGTTAGGCCCGCAACTCGTTGCCGATGCCCTCGGCCAGCAAGCGAAGCTGCCACTGTACTTCTGCGACAACACCGACCCCGCAGGCATCGACTGCGTGCTCGCCAAGCTTTCCAAAACCGGACTCGGCAAGACCCTGGTGCTGGTCATTTCCAAATCCGGCGGCACTGCGGAAACCCGCAATGGCATGCTGGAGGCTGCGGCGGCCTACTCCGCCGCCGGGCTCGATTTCGGGCAACACGCCGTTGCCATCACCGGCCAGGGCTCGCGGCTCGATCAATTCGCCACCGAGCACCGGTTTGTGGCAACTTTTCCGATGGAGGACTGGGTGGGCGGGCGCACATCGGTGCTTTCCACCGTCGGGCTGGTGCCGGCGGCACTCCAGGGGATCGATATCGATGGCCTGCTCGCCGGGGCTGCGGCGATGGATGCGGAAACCCGCAAGCCGGAGGTTTCCAGCAATGCGGCCATGCGGCTCGCCTTGGCATGGCACTTCGTCGGCAACGGGCGTGGCGAGAAGGACATGGTCGTGCTGCCCTATAAGGATTCGCTCGGATTGTTTTCAAAATACCTCCAACAACTCGTCATGGAATCGCTGGGCAAGGAGCGCGACCTTGATCGCAAGGTGGTGAACCAAGGGCTTGCGGTCTATGGCAACAAAGGCTCCACCGACCAGCATGCCTATGTCCAACAACTTCGCGATGGCGTGAACAATTTCTTCGTCACCTTCATCGAAGTCCGCAAGGGGCGTGACGGCACCAGCATCGAAGTCGAGCCTGGCATCACCAGCGGCGATTTCCTGCAGGGGTTTTTCCGCGGCACCCGCAAGGCGCTGACCGAGGCCGGCCGGAAATCCCTCACCCTGTCCATTCCGCAAGTCACCCCGTTCCATCTGGGTGTACTCATTGCCTTGTTTGAGCGGGCGGTGTCCTTCTATGCCTCGCTGGTCAATATCAATGCCTATCATCAACCGGGCGTGGAAGCCGGCAAGAAGGCGGCTGGCGTCTTCCTCAAGCTGCTGGCCGAGGTTCGCGGCCAGCTTTCCGCAACTCCCCGCACTGCGGAGCAGATCGCGGTCTTGATCAGCGCCGAGGATGTCTATCATTGCCTCACCCACCTCGCTGCCAATGGAGCGGTGGTGACAAGTTACGGAACCAGTCCCGCCGAAGACACCTTCCGCCTGCCATGAATGACGCCTTTCCGAGGTTGACCCATGCGGAGCCGCCAGGGACTGCGATGGCGGGTCACCGCAGTCCAAAGGCCGCCGCAAACGCATGATCTGTTGGATCGCTCGCCCTGCCTTGCACTCTCGCCACATACCTGGCGGCGGCCTCGCGGATGACGGCGGCGGTGTCGGCTTCGGGGCGGGCAAAGGGCGGGACAAACCATGGGAACGAACCGACGAGATCGGTGACCACGGCGACTTCGCCATCGCAGTTGCCCTCGCCACAGCCGATGCCGATGGTGGGAACGGCGCTCCGGGTGGTGAGGTAACGGGCGGTCTCGGCAACCACCGACTCTAACACAATGGCACAAACCCCCGCAGCGATGAGCGCCTGGGCTCCGGCGAGGAGGGCGGCGGCTTGGGCCGGAGTCTTGCCGGTCTTGTGGTAGCCGCCTTCTTCAATGACGCGCTGGGGCAGCATGCCGAGATGGCCGACCGCCGGGATGCCCGCAGCGGTGATGGCACGGACTTTCTCCGCCTGATGGATGCCGCCTTCGAGTTTCACCGCTTCGGCCCCGGCGGCGACCAGGCGGCGGGCGGTGGCCAGGGCTTGCGCCGGGGTGGCATAGGTGTGGATCGGCAGATCGCCAAGCACCATCGCCCGCGGCTTGGCCCGCGCCACGGCGGTGAGGTGGTGGAGCATGTGCTCAAGCGTCACCTGGGTCGTGTCCGGATAGCCGAGCACCACCATGCCCAGGGAATCGCCGACGAGCAGCACGTCAAGCCCCGCCTCGTCGAGCAGGCGGGCGGTGGGGTAATCGTAGGCTGTTAGTGCGGCGATTGGGCAGCCGCCTTTGCGGCGGCGCAGGGCTTCGGCTTTGTCGAGGGCGGTCACGGTGGGGTGGGCAAGCTAGTGCGGAAATCCGGTGAAGACCACCCGGAATCGTTCCGCAAGGACGGATTTCGGGCGGTGCCACATGTTGGCAATAAAAAACCCCCGCTGGAAACGAAGGCTTTGGTGGGAAAATGGCGACCCGTAAGGGAGTCGAACCCTTCTTGCCAGAATGAAAATCTGGAGTCCTAACCGATAGACGAACGGGTCGTTGGTCGCGCCGCGGGCGGAAAGAAACCGGAGCAGGGGAGGCTTGGCAAGGACATTCTGCAAATTTTTTTTCCAGAGGGAGGAATTTCCCGTGCCTGGCGGGAAGATTGGTGAATCCCGGCTTGTCAAGTGGGCGTGAGATTTTACGCTGGGTGCTTCCGCCAGCCGAAACCAGTGCTGAAGTGCCGCCAATTTTCCAAATTATGAATACCCCCCAGCTTGCTCAAGCCGCCAATGAGGCCCGCGGTCTCGCCATTGATGCCATTCATGCCTGTTCCTCGGGCCATCTCGGTCTGCCGTTGGGCTGCGCTGAGATTGGCGCGGTGTTGTTCGGCCAAGCCCTGCGCTACAACCCGGATGCGCCCAAGTGGCTGAACCGCGACCGTTTCATTCTCTCGGCGGGCCATGGTTCGATGTTCCTATATGGCTGGCTGCATCTGGCGGGCTATGCGGTTGCGCTGGAGGAGGTGAAGAATTTCCGGCAGTTCCACTCGGGGACCCCGGGGCATCCGGAGTTTCGCGAGACCCCGGGGGTGGAAGCGACCACCGGCCCGCTCGGCCAGGGCGTGGGCAACGCGGTGGGATATGCGCTGTCGGGGAAACGCGCGGCGGCCCGCTTCAATACGCCGACGCACACGATCTTCGACCATCATGTGGTGTCTCTGCTGGGGGATGGTTGCCTGCAGGAAGGCGTAACACGCGAGGCGATCGCTTTCGCCGGGCACCATGGCCTGGACAATCTGGTGCTGATCTATGACTCTAACGACGTGACGCTCGACGCGATGGCCGCCGTGACGCAGAGCGAACACACCGAGCAGTATTTCATCTCCCAAGGCTGGGACGCGGTGACGGTGGATGGCCACGATCTGGCGGTCCTTGCCGTGGCCCTGGAGAAGGCGATGGCGGATGACAACGGCCGCCCCAAGGTGATCATCGCCAAAACGCTGATCGGCAAAGGGATTCCCGAAGTGGCAGGCACCTCCAAGGGGCACGGCGAGGGCGGTGCGAAGTTCAGCGCGGCGGCGCGGGCCGGTCTCGGCCTGCCAGCCGATGAATTGTTCCATGTGTCGCCTGAGACGCGGGCGTTTTTCGCGGCAAGGAAGGCACTGCTCCAGCAGCAGTTCGAGGCGTGGCAGGCGACCTACGAGGCCTGGGCTGAGGCGAATCCGGCCTTGGCCACCGAGCTTACCGATGGCGTGGCGCAGTCCGTGCCAGTGGATCTCAGCGAGCGCATCCCGGCGTTTGCGGCCGACTACAAGGATGCCACGCGTGCGGCGGGCGGGGTGGTCATCAATGCGGTGGCCACGGCCATGCCGCATTTCCTAACAGGAAGCGCCGATTTGTACGGCTCCACCAAGAACTATATCACCGGCGGCGGGGACTTCTCGCGGCAGCATTATGCCGGACGCAACATCTGGTTTGGCATCCGCGAGCATGCGATGGGGGCGATCTGCAATGGCATTGCCTATGACGGTTTGTTCCGCGCCAGCGGGGCGACGTTCCTGGTGTTTGCGGATTATATGCGCGGCTCGATCCGCCTCGCCGCGCTGGCCGGCCTGCCGGTAACCTACATCTTCACCCACGACTCGGTGGGCGTGGGCGAGGACGGCCCCACCCACCAACCGGTGGAAACCGTGAGCGGCCTGCGGGTCATCCCCAATCTCGAGGTCATCCGCCCGGCCGATGCCGAGGAAACCGCCGGCGCGTGGGTGGTCGCCATGCACCGTTCCGATGGCCCCACGGCGCTCATTCTAACACGCCAGACGCTGCCCCTGATGAATGAGCTGCCGGTGGCAACGCGGCGTGATGGCGTGCTGCGCGGCGGCTACATCGCCCGGCACGAAACCGGCACGCTGACGACCATTCTGTTGAGTTGCGGCTCCGAGCTGCAACACGCGATGGCCGCCGCCACCGAACTCGGTGATGGCGTCCGCGTGGTTTCCGTGCCCTGCCTTGAACGCTTCGATCGCCAAAGCCCGGAATATCGCGAAAGCGTCCTGCCGCAAGCCTGCACCAGGCGCGTCGCCATCGAGGCTGGCGTGAGCGGACTGTGGTGGAAATACGTCGGCACGGCGGGCGAGGTGTTGGGCATTGATCGTTTCGGCATCAGCGCCCCGGCCGGGCGGGTGATGCAGGAACTCGGCATGACCAGAAACCACGTCGTCGCGGCGGTGCGGGAGCTGGACGGCTCCATGAAGGAGCCCCCTGAATCGTCACTGTCATGAAAAGCCTTGCCCACATCCTCGCCGCGATCCTGATCGCTTCGCCTGCCATGCTGCCTGCCGCTGCCGAGACCTCGACCGGCCGGCCTAACATACTCTTTCTCTTCGCCGACGACCAGCGTGCCGATACCATCGCGGCGCTGGGCAACCCGGTCATTCAAACGCCCAACCTCGACCGCCTCGTGCATCGCGGTCTCGCGTTCAACCGCGCCTACATGCAGGGCGGCATGACTGGCGCGACGTGCGTGCCCTCGCGGGCAATGCTGCTCTCGGGCCGGAGTTTGTTTCGCATCGACGAGAAGCTCCTGCGCGATGAAACCTGGCCGTTGGCCTTTGCGCGGGCTGGCTACACCACATTCATGAGCGGCAAGTGGCACAATGGCGAGGCCTCGCTCGTCCGGAGTTTTCCCAACGCCCGTGCGGTCTTTCTCGGTGGCATGACCAACCCCATGAAAGCCCCGCTTCGAGACGTGACCGATGGCAGCCTGACCCAACCGCAAGTCGTCCCCAAACACGCCTGCGCGATTTTCGCCGATGCCGCCATCCGCTTCCTCACGGCACACCGCGGTAGCCCGTTCTTCTGTTATGTTCCCTTCGATGCCCCGCATGACCCACACATTGTGCCCGCCGAGTTTCCCCTCCGCTATGCCGCAGCGGAAATTCCCGTGCCGCCGAATTTCCTCCCGCGGCATCCATGGGACAATGGCGAAATGACCATCCGTGACGAGCAACTGCTGCCGTGGCCCCGCACGCCCGAGCAAGTGCAGGCCTTCCTCGCCGAATACTACCGCTACATCTCCTATCTCGACGCCCAAATCGGCCGCGTGCTCGATGCGCTGCAGGCTTCGCCCCATGCCGCTAACACCCTCGTCGTCTTCTGCGCCGACTCCGGCGTGGCCCGCGGCAGCCATGGCCTCATTGGCAAACAAAACCTCTATGAGCATTCCGTGCGGGTCCCGCTCATCCTCAGCGGCCCCGGCATCCCCGCCGACCGGCGAACCGACGCCATGTGCTATCTGTTCGATGTGCTGCCCACACTCGGCAAACTCTGCGGCGTCCCCGCGCCCAAGACCAGCGAAGGCCACGACCTCAGCGCCACCCTCGGCGACCCTGCCACGCCCGCCCGCCCGCACCTTATGTTCGCCTACCGGACGTCCCAGCGGGCCATCCGCGACGAGCGCTGGAAACTCATCCGCTACCCGCTGGTGGACCAGACCCAGCTCTTCGACCTGCAGGCCGACCCTAACGAAATCACCAACCTCGCCGAGCAGCCCGCCCACACCGCGAAGGTCGCCGCGCTGATGGCTTTGCTGGAAGAGCAGCAGCGGCACTTCGGCGACGTGGCACCGCGCCAAGGCAAGACCTTGCCGGTGGAGAAGGCGGCCAACTCGAAAACCTCAAGGCCATCACCCGCACCGTCGGACGCGCGGGCATCCCGATCATCGGCTACACTCAGCGGCGCTGCAGGCCTGGGCGGCGGATTGCTGAAAGTCCCGCCAAGCGGCCAGCCAACAACACCACACGGTGCTGACCAGGGAAGTGGAGCATAGGAGATTCGAACTCCTGACCTTCTCATTGCGAACGAGACGCTCTACCAACTGAGCTAATGCCCCTTCCTTGCGGCACGCGATTTCAGACTGCATGCGCCCAACAATGCAAGACCGAAATGCAAAACCCCCGGTAAAATAATTTAGTGATTCTTAACAAAGTTTTGCAAACCGGTTCAGCTTGCGTATAATTCCACCATGAAGCCGCTACTCCATGCCTTCAGCATCCTTGTGGTTCTCGTCTCGCTCAATGCCTGCCGGATGCCCGGCAAGCAGTCACCCAACGTCGGACCCTTCGATGCCGATGGCAATTACGTTGAGGCGTGGGCGGATACTCCCTCGAAGTGGCGCCCTTACACCCCGAAGGAAGTGGAGGGCGATCCGCCGAAGATCGCAAAACACGAGCAACCCCCGGACACTGCAGTCCCGATTCCGACCGGCGGTCCCAGCCCGACACATACGGCCATGACCACCCCGAAGCCCAAGCCTGAAGCGGACCGGACGGTGGCCAAAAACTCCCCGAAGCCCAAGCATGAAACGGACCGGACGGTGGCAAAAAACTCCCCGAAGCCCAAGCCTGAAGTGGACCGGACGGTGGCCAAGAACTCCCCGAAGTCCAAGCATGAAACGGACCGGACGGTGGCCAAGAACTCCCCGAAGTCCAAGCATGAAACGGATCGGACGGTGGCAAAAAACACCTCCAAGTCCAAGGCGGTCCCTGAGCGGACGGTGAAGAGCAGTTCCAAGTCGAAGACCAAGCCGAGTGTGGCCAAAGCCAAACCCAAGGCAACGCCCACGGTCACCCACCACACGGTCAAGAAGGGTGACAGTCTCTACAGCCTTGCGGCCCACTACGGCACCTCGGTTTCCGCGATCAAGAAAGCCAACGGAATCTCCGGCACCTTGATCCGGGATGGCAGGACCTTGGACATTCCGCACGGCAAGTGAGCCTGCCAGCGGCCAGCCTCACTCCTTGCCGAGTTCCTTGATGCGGAGGTTCTTGTACTCGGCCCACATCGGCTTGCCGGCGTGGAGTTGCAGGGCGATGATGCCTTCCTTGAGCGCCAGTTGGGGGTCGTTGTCGGTGAAGTCGAGAATCAGGGTGCCGTTGAGGAAGTGTTGAATGTGCTTGTCCCGGGCGATGATGATGACGTCGTTCCAGTCGTCAAGTTTGAACAGCTTCTCGAAACCCGCAGCGTCGAGCAGCGAGCCGACGAGGGTTTTCCGGTTGTTTTCCCAGGTGGCCTTTTCGCCGACCAAGCAGACCCGGCCGCGGGATCCGCCCTCGTCGTAGATGAACCCGGCAACGTTCGGAAGCTGCATCTCGTTGCGGATTTCATGCTGGTAGCCGCGAACCACCCAGGCATTGGCGGGATTGCCGGCGGTGATGTGTTTGGAGCGATACTGGACGCCGGAGTTGTTATCGGCGTTGCAGCGGAAGGCAAGCCGCAGCTCGAAATTGCCGAAGCTCTGCTCTTTCAGGATCAGGAAGGTGTTGCCCTTGGCGGGGACTTCCTGCGTCGTCTGGCCGTGAATCACGCCGTCTTTGACCGACCAGAGGCGGCTATCGCCGTCCCAACCGGTGAGGTCTTTGCCATTGAACAGCGCTTTCATGCCGGCCGGCTCCGGCGGAGCTGCAACCGGTGGGAGGAGGTCGGCTGCCCGGGCCGCCAGACCAAGGCCGAAACCCAGTCCGAGGACTGATAGGGATTTGACGCCTTGTGGACCAAACCAGCTTGGATGTTTGAAGGTAACCATAACGCCCATACGCTTGGGCCTCCGGCACCAAGGTGCAAGCAAAAATATTCGCGCTTGCCCAAGAGCGGGCCTGACCAGACTCTCCGCCGGTGATTATTTCCCCGCGTGCAGTCATCATCTCGGTGTTGCCGGTCTATCTTCTCATTGTGGTCGGGGCCCTGCTGCGCAAGACCGGCGTGTTGCGCCACGAGCACGATGCCGGGGTGATGCAGGTGGTTTACTCGGTCATGCTGCCGTGTTTCATCCTCGACAAAATCCTGGGCGCCGAGGTGTTGCGCAGCGGCTCCGTCGTCATCTGGGGCATTGGGCTGGGTTTCACGTTGCTCCTCAGCGGCCTGTTGCTCGCGTGGGGCATGGCCCGCGTCATCGGTCTGGAACGCGGCACCGGCATGCGCACTTTCACCCTCTCCGCCGGTTGTCAGAACTTCGGCTTCACTGCCGTCCCGGTCTTGGAAATCCTGTGGGGCAGCAGCGCCTGCGCCCTGCTCTTCGTTCACAACATCGGGGTGGAAGCCGCAATCTGGTCGGTGGGGGTCATGATCATGAGCGGCGAACGCGGGGTGCCTTGGCGGAAGCTGCTTAATGGCCCGATGCTCGCCGTTTTCCTCGGCTTGTCTCTGGTCGCCCTCGGGCTGGATCAGCACCTCGTCAGCCCGCTTCGCAAGGTCATCAACATGCTCGGCGTGGGCGCCTTCCCGGTGGCCATCATGATCACGGGTGCCACTATGGTCGGACTGGCGGAAACCGAAAAACCATCCCTCAAAATCATTGTCAGCTCGGTCCTGGTCCGCTTGGCGCTGGCCCCGGCCGTGATTCTGGCCGCCGCCAAATACCTGCCGCTCGTGGCGGAACTGCGCCAGGTGCTCGTCGTGCAAGCCGCGATGCCTGCGGCCATGACGCCGATCATGCTGGCCCGGCTCTATGGCGGACGGCCGTCCATCGCCGTGCAAGTGGTCCTCGCCACCACCGTCGGCAGCCTGCTGTCCCTGCCATGGATCATTTTCTGGGGCATTCAGTGGCTTGGGCTAAAACCGTTGTTGCCATAGGCCGCTGGCCGGTGTTGATTCCAATCCACCTGGGCTTGGAGGACCGGATGATTTTCCACCTCTCCATCCTTTTCCCTCGTCGCACCCTCACCCTCACCCTCACCCTCACCCCCACCCTCACCCCCACCCTCCCGCCGCAATGCTCATCGCCGGAATCGTAGGACTCCCCAACGTCGGAAAATCGACCCTCTTCAACGCCGTCACCCGCACCCACAAGGCGGAGGCGGCCAACTATCCATTCTGCACCATCGATCCGAACCTCGGCATCGTCACCGTGCCGGACCCGCGCCTCGCCGTGGTCTCGAAAATCTCCGGCTCCCACAAGCTCGTCCCCGCCGCCATCGAGTTCGTCGATATCGCCGGCCTCGTCAAGGGCGCCTCCGAAGGCGCCGGCCTCGGCAACCAGTTCCTCGCCACCATCCGCGAAACCGATGCCATCGTCCAGGTCGTCCGCTGCTTCGAAAATGACGACATCATCCACGAACTCGGCACGGTCGATCCCGTCCGCGACATCGAAATCATCAACGCCGAGCTGATTCTGGCCGACATGGCGGCCCTCGAAAAACGCCGCGTCTCCCGCGACAAAAAAGCCAAGGGCGGCGACAAGGAGGCCAGGCGCGAAGTCGAATTGATCGACCTCATCCTGCCCCACCTCGATCAGGGGAGACCGGCACTCACCCTGGCTTTTTGCGACGAGGACCGGGCCCTGACCCGCACCTTTTTCCTGCTTTCCGCCAAGCGCACGATCTACGCCTGCAACGTGTCCGAAAGCGAACTGGCCGCCGCGCTCAAGGATCCGGATTCGCACCTGCATGTCGCCAAGGTCCGCCACTATGCCGCCGCGCACAGCGGTTCGGAGGCAGTGGTCATCTCCGCCCGCCTCGAGGAGGAACTCAGCGATCTCGCCCCGGCCGAGGCTGCCGAATTCCTCGCCGACATGGGCGTGACCGATTCCGGTGTCTCCGGCCTGATCGGCGCGGTCTATCACCTGCTCGGGCTGCGCACCTATTTCACCACCGGCGTGCTGGAAACCCGGGCCTGGACCATCCCCGTCGGCACCAAAGCCCCTGCCGCCGCCGGACTCGTCCACACCGATTTCGAGCGCGGCTTCATCGCTGCGGAAGTCGTCCACTATGATGACCTCGCCGCCGCCGGCACCAAGGCCGCCGCCAAGGTCGCCGGCAAAGTCCGCATCGAGGGCAAGGAATACGTCGTCAAGGATGGTGATGTGATCGACTTCCGCTTCAATGTCTAGCGGGGATGATGGTGGATCGTCCAGCACTGGATGGCGACAGTGCAGGTGAAAGTATGGAGTGCGGTGGGAAGCGCAGCGCCACACCGCTGTGGCCAAGTCCCGGCGCTCACTGCGGCCGGACCATCGTCCGGTCCGTCATCAAGTATAAGCATGGCCGCGGCTGTGACAATTCTTGCTCTTACTTGATCATTGAATGTTGGAAGTTGAATGTTGAATGTTGAATGTTGAAATCTTCGGCGTGCCTCTTGGGAACCCCGCGGCTCTAACGGTTTAGCCACAGCGGTGTGGCGGGCTGCGCCCTTCCCACCGCACTCCATACCCGCGCCTTACAGCCACTTCTTGCGGCGGAAGAACAAATACATGGCGACGACGACGGCGAGCATGAACACCCACAGACAGACGTAGCCGTAGCGGCTGTGCAGCTCGGGCATGTTGAGCCAATGTTCGCCGTCCTGGTTGTCGAAGTTCATGCCATAGATGCCGACGATGAAGGTGAGCGGGATGAAGAACGCGGAAATGACGGTGAGCACCCGCATGATTTCGTTGGTGCGCATGCTCACGGCGGAGAGATAGAGTTCCAGCAGTCCGGCGCTGATTTCCCGGTAGCTCTCGATGAGGTCCATGATCCGGATCGTGTGGTCGTAGCAGTCGCGCAGGAAAACCTTGGTCGGCGCGGTGATGAACGGGCTCTCGTCGTGGAGCAGCGAGTTGACCAGATCGCGCTCCGGCCAGACGGCCCGGCGCAGTTGTATCAGCGTCCGGCGGTGATCGTGCAGGGTGGCGACACATTCGGCTGTCGGCCGCTGCAGCATTTCGGTCTCGAGGTCTTCGAGGGCCTCGCCGAGGCTTTCGAGGATCGGGAATCCGTGGTCGATGATCGCGTCAAGGAGCGCGTAGGTCAGATAGTCGGCCCCCATCTTGCGGATCCAACCCTTGCCATTGCGAATCCGCTGTCGGATCGGCTCGAACACGTCGCCCTGCGGATCCTCCTGGATGGAAATGAGCAACCCCTTGCCGAGGATCATGCTGACCTGCTCGCCGATCATCCGGTCGTCCCCGGCATTGCGATAGATCATCAGCGCAACGATGAACAGATGGTTGTCGTAGGGCTCCACCTTCGGGCGCTGGCCGGCGTGCAGGACGTCTTCAAGCGTGAGCGGGTGGAGGCCGTACTTTGCGCCGAGCGCCTTGAGCGCCTCGAGGTCGCCAAGACCGTTGAATTCGATCCAGTGGACCTGGCCATCCACGCCATTGGGCTGGGGGAGTTCGGCGACGCATTGCACGGCGTGCTCGAGGCAGGTTCCGGCATCGTATTGCATCCACCGCAGCACCGTCATGCTGGCTTCGTCGGACGCGAGCGGCGTGAGGGTGGCTGGCGGAGTGCCGGGCAGTGCGTAGCGGGTCTTGAACATCGCCAGCGAGCGTAGCAAACCCGCCTCGTGATGGGAAGCCCGGATGCAGGAGCATCCCTTGGCTGACCATGCAATGATCAAGACAAAGGTCGGAACATTGGGAGATTCCGTCTGTTACGTCATCATTTGGTCCGCATGGGTTGGGAGATCGTGCTCGTCGGGTTACTCTCCACGCCCCTGCCGGTCCCCGGCGGGGTGGTTCTCACGAGGTGGTTAGAATCCGTGGTGAGAGTTCCGCCAGCCACGCGGCCAAGTCCGCCGCTGCGGGCGTTGCGGGCAGCGTGTCGAGCTTGCCGAGATCCCAGCGGAAGACCAGTTTGTAGCCGTCCCATTCGCCCTCACCACCGCAGTCGCGCATCCACTTCGCTGCCCGGCGGTTGTCCAGCAGCGTGTAACCTATCAGATGAGCCACGCCCGCCCGCAACGCGGTTAGCCACATCACCGCCACCAACAGCGTACCGATGCCCCGCCTTTGGTCGGCGTCTAGCACCATCGCGGAGATTTCCGCTTCGTCCGGGTTGGCCGCGTTGCGCCACCAACTGGCGCCACCCACTCCGGCAAACTCGCGGGCCGCATCCAGGACCACCCAAGTCACATGCCTCGCCGGATTCTGTTCGATCAAACGGTCCAACATCGCCTCGCCGATCATTTCTCCGATGGGTGACCAGAAGCGCTGATACCGCGCTTCCGGCGAGAGCCGGCGATAGGCTTCTGCGACCAAGGCCCGGTCCTCTTCGAGCAACGGCCGCACGATCACGGGAGTGCCGTCGCGCAGGTGGAGTTCAAACCGGTCTTGCATTGGCTCAAATCAGCCCCTGTTCGCGGAGTTCTTCATCCACCCCGTCGTGATCCGGCAGCCCGTTGCCGCCGTCGCGAATCTTTTGGATCTTCCGATGCACCCCGTAACGACTGCGCGGGCCGGTGACCAAGCCGGCCACCCCATCCACGACGAAGGGCAAGACCGCCAGCACCCCCAGCACACCGAGGCCGATGCCGACGCCGCGCCGGGCGTTGCGATGCATCAAATCACTCAGCAAGAGCCCCGCGGCAGTGCCCAGCAATACCGGCGCTGCCATGGCGCTGACTTCAATCCATTGGGGTGTTAGGTCCGCGTGATTATGATCTTCCATGGCGTTCTTATAGCCTCCTTCCGGCCGTCCGACAACCCCACAAAAAGAAAATGCGTTGAATTCGCGCTTTTCGGCCCGGCTTTTCCCAGTATGTTCGGGCCGACATGCCCATTTTGGAAAACACCTATGCGCTCATACTGGCCGGAGGCTCAGGCACCCGCTTCTGGCCGCTGAGCCGCAACTCGCGACCCAAACAACTGCTCGACCTGTTTGGCGATGGCACCTTGCTCGAACATACCATCCGCCGCCTCGAGGGCCTCGTCCCGCTCGAAAACATCCTGATCCTCACCAATGCCTTGCAGGAAACCGCCGTCCGCGAGATCGCCGGCATGCTGCCCGCCGCCAACATCGTTGCCGAACCGGCCAAACGCGACACCGCCCCGGCCGTCGCATTGGGCCTCGGCCTGGTCGCCGCCCGCAACCCGCAGGCCGTAATGATGGTCCTGCCTTCCGATCAACTCATCCGCGACACCGCTGCCTATCAAGCCGTGATGCGCGATGCCCTCGCCACTGCGGAAACCTCCGATGGCCTGGTCACCATCGGCATCCGCCCGACCTGGGCCTGCCCGGCATACGGCTACATCGAGCGCGGCGCCCCCGCCGCCATTCCCGGCCTCACCTGCACCCATCCGCCGTGCGAGGTGAAGCGCTTCCGCGAAAAACCCAACGCTGAACTCGCCGCGCAGTTCCTCGCCACCGGGGATTTTTCCTGGAATGCCGGCATGTTCGTCTGGGCGCTCCCCACCGTCATCCGGCAACTCGCCCACCACGCGCCCGAACTCGCCGCCTTTGTCGCCCGCATCCGCGACGCCACGGATCTCCCCGCCACCATCGCCGCGGAATTTCCCAAACTCACCCCCATCTCCATCGACTACGCCCTGATGGAAAAAGCCGCACGCGTCCTCAACATTGAAGCCGGCTTCGATTGGGATGACGTCGGCTCCTGGCTGTCCATCGCCAAGCACCTCGATCTAACCGCGGCTGGCAACCTCGCCAACGAAGCCTTCACCCAGCTCGCTTCCAGCAACAACATCGTGTTCAATGCCCGCCACGGCACGCGCATCGCGCTGCTCGGCGTTGACGATCTCATCGTCGTCCAGACCGCCGACGCGCTGCTCATCGCCAACCGCCACCAGGCCGACTCGATCAAGGCACTCACCGACCTGCTCCCGCCGGACTTGTTATAACAGGCCACCTTTCGTGAATCGTCCCATCCGTGACCGGGTAATCCGCAGCGGCTTCACCGCCACCGGAATTCAAGTCCCGATTTCGGAATGAACTCCCGCACCGCAGAAGTTGAAAACCCCATCCACCACGCACCCGGCGCTTGGCATCGATCATGGCGAGGCGCGGGTCGGAATTGCGGCAACCGATGCTGGCGGCATTCTCGCCTATCCGGTGGAGACGATTGAGTGTGCGGTGCAAGACCCCGTCGCACGCATCGGCGAACTGGCGGAACGCGGCGGCATCCACACCCTGGTGCTGGGCATGCCCTTCCGCATGGACGGCAGTGAAGGCACCGCCGCCGCCAAGGTCCGGGCCTTCGCCGCGCTCCTCCGCCAGCGACTCCCTAACATTCCGCTCGTCTTCGTCGATGAAACCCTGACCACCTCCAGCGCCGCCGACAAGCTCCGCCAAGCCGGCCGCAAAACCCACCGCCACAAACCCATCATCGACCAAGCCGCCGCCGTGGAGATCCTCAACCACTGGATGGGCTGCTAAGAAATAGCTTTCCGACTGCTAAGAAGTTGCTTTTGAGCAGGATGGATTGGGGCAGGAGATCTTCATGACGGTTAGGTTCAGAGGGACTACCGCGTCGAGATACCCACGCTGGCGACTCCGGAGGTGAGCACGTCGAAGGTGGTGCGGCTCTTGGCGGTGGCAATGGTGTAGGTGCCGAGGAAGCCGCGGAACTTCACCACGCCGGCGGCGTCGGTGGTCAGCGTCTGCGGGCTGGTCCACCATTGCCTCTTCACCAGGTTCATCAATGCTTCGTAGGCGGGTTTGGGCGACATGTCCTTGCGCAGCAGGCCCGCCGGGGCACCCAGCCAGCAGCCCTGGTCGGAAAAATCCCACCACGTGATCGCCTCGACGGCCGGATGAGAGAACAAGATCGTGTAAAACTCAGCCGCCTCCCTGGCCTGTCGCGCCTCGCCCGCCGGCGTGGTGGGCCAGTCCGTGTAAGGCGGGCCTGACCACCGCTGGCCCTGCTTCGGCTCGGCCGATATGAACGTCGTCTCGGTGAAGTGCAGGGGCATGCCGAACCGGCCGAACCGCTGGCAGACGTCCCAAATCTTCGCCGCACCCCAGGCTCCGGGGTGCTGGTGTGACTGGATGCCGATGGCGTCGATGGGAATCTTCGCCGCGAGGCATTCAGCGATGAGCTTGGCGTATTTGTCGGACGTTTCGTAGTCGTTCAGGATCAACGTGGCTTTGGGGTTGGCCGCCCGGGCGGCGGCAAAAGTCCGGCGGATCAACTCCACCGTGCCGAGCGTGCGGGCCAGTTCCGGAATGCGGGTGGTCTCCTGCTGGTAGGAGGGCATGGAGACGGCCTCGTTGACGACATCCCAGGTATCGACGGCACCGCGGAAGGCGGTCACTTCGCGGGTGATCCTGCCGAGTTGCAGCTTCTCGACCCCGGCCATCGGCTTGCCCGCCAGCCACGCCGGCGACACCTGTTGCCAGCACAACGGATGCCCCTTGAGGCGGATGCCCTGGCCGATGCACCATTGGGCCATCCCGCGGAGTTTGTCCTGGTCGGGCTGGCCCTCGATCCGTTCGTACCCGCCCCAGTAGAACGGCAGCGTGGCGAAGTTCAACAGATCCGCGAACCGCTTCTGATAGGCCCGCTGGTCGTCGGTGGCCGCCCCCGGGCGGACGCCAAAAGCGTTGCACCCAAACAGAAACTTGTGGCGCGATTGTCCGATGACGACCTGCGTGTTGGCCAACGGCTTGCCGTCGGCCCCCAGCACGGTGAGGGTGACCTCGGCGGTGCGATGTTGCTGGATGCGCGTCTGGATGGCTTGCTGGGTCAGGTCCATGTTGGGCCCCTGCTGCCCAGGGGGTTCCGGCGCGGCGTGAACTGTCAGCGGGACCGCCAGGAGCGTCAGCGACGCCAGGGCGATTGCGGAAAGGCGACTGCTAAGAAATTGCTTTTGAGGTTGGCGTGCATGGGAACGCGAAAGCGGGGCTCGCCGCGCGGGAACCAGGGGGGTGGCAAACAGCAGGAGTCGAGTGGGCAGGATCATGGTGTTGGCTGGCTGGAGTTCTGCGTGGCAACGACCCTGTCGGCCAACGTGGCGATGATGGAAAGCCCGAGTTGGCCGTTGCTGGCGGCATAGGGGAAGGAGACCCGCTCTAGCGTGTCGTTCGCGGTGTGATAATGGGCGCCGTGGTCTTCCTGATGGGTGTTGATGACCGGGAAACCGGCTTCTTGAAAGGGAGTGTGGTCGCCGTGGCAGGCATGGCGGTCTTCCACCAGGGTGAACCCGATCCCGTGGCGCAGGTTGTTTTCAAACAACAGCTTCCTGGCTGCCGCAGCGGGCGGATTGGCAATCACATCGAGCACCAACCGATGTTGCGGATCAAAGGCGGTGGAGTCATAGTTCAGATAGAGTGACACCCGGCGGCCATCCTTGAGCAACTGTTGGACAAATTCCCGCGACCCCTTCAGGCCGACCTCTTCGCCATTCCAACAGGCGAAAAGGATGGGATGCTTGAAGCGGGATTGACTGAGGATGCGGGCCATTTCCAGCACAATGGCAATGCCGGCTGCGTCATCCATCGCGCCTGGCGCGAGTTCCGGGGGGACGGCCATGCTATCGTAATGGGCACCGACGATGAACAGTTCGCGGGAGGTGGCATCGGTGCCTGGCAGGGTGGCAATCACATTCTTCCAGGGCTCGACCAGCGGCGCAACCTGGAGTCCGGGAATGCGCTTGAGCCGTTCATGCAGGTAAGCGGCAGCCTGCCCATTGCCGGGTTGGCCGACGCTTCGCGATTTGAACGCCACCAGGTCCCGGACGGTGCCACGCAATTCCTTTTCCAACACCGCCCGGACGATTGCGGAAATCTCCCCGGCGGCGGTTTCGCCGTCCTTCCCGGTCCGCGCGACATCCTCCGACTTCGCGGGCCTGCCGCCCTGGTTGGCATCGGTTTCAATTTCGCCGAACGAGGGCAGCGCCAGGACGAGGACGAGGAGTAGGGGCTTCATTGGGATGACGGTGGAAGCTGGCGGCAAGTTCAGGCACTGGGAAATCGTGGCTAGAGGCACGTCGGGAGAGTGGCCATCCCATACCGCCTGCCAATGAAATGCGAAAGCGACCCCCATTGGAAGCCATTTTTCTCGATTCATTGGGGTTCAAATTGTCGGAGTGAGGGCACGGACGCCGTCACCGTCCTCGATCAGGCTGTGCTTGAGTGGCCAACAAGGTGCCGCCGCCCTGGGCGTGGCTTTGGAAATCACCCGGCTGATCCGCGCCGCCGCCCCTTGATCGACCAACCCGCCAGGCGCATCATTGAGCTGCCGGAAAAGTTCCTGAGACAAGGCGTCATGGAGCGCATGAACGGGTGGCAACCCACCGCCAGCGACCCCCCAAAAAGGCATGCCCGCCAAGTTAAGGACCTGACGCCTTGTACCGGTAAGTTCCTCGCGATTTCTGTATCAACCTCGTCACAATCTCCACCCTAACTGGGCATCCTGCGGTCCGATCGGACTGCAGGATGTCCAGTTAGAGACTGCTGTTGCGGGTCCCTGTCGGTAACAGGGATCACATTTCCCTTAACTTGACGTGCATGCCCCCCAGGGTGCGATTATTTGATTCGTGCCGCCTCACGGCACTCACCCCCTCACAGTTCCTGATCCCGGCGGAAAATGAGTTGGCACTGGTTGGCGTTTCAGACGAATTCGCGAATCATCCGCGCATGGGTTTGCGGGTGGCAGCAGTGCCGATGCGGTGTCATGTCTTGCTCTTACTTGATCATTGAATGTCGGAAGTTGAATGTTGGAGTGGTGGTGCGGAGCGCTGGCTTCAGCCGGCGAGTCTGCATGGAGCGCGGGCTTGCCTGGCCCTCGTAGCTGCAGCGAATCGGCCATTGGCGCATGCGAGCGTGGCTCCCATCATCCTTGGCTCGCCGGCTGAAGCCGGCGCTCCGTTGCTTGCGCCGAGGCGCAGCAGGAGCGGCCCGCTGGCGGGGGCCGATTGGTGGATGAAAATCCGCGTCCAAGCCAAGGACTGGTGAGTAAGCATGGCTGCGGCTGTGGCATTTTTTTGTCTTACTTTCCTCTGGCCAAACCTGACCATGCCCCCTCTTTCGGCCAACGTGGCGATGATGGAAAGCGTTAGTGCTTGCTATCCGCCACGGCGGCATGCAGCATGCCAGCGTGAGTTCTGCCTCTTCATCGCTCGCCGATTTCGTCACCTACGTCCAAACCCACCTCACCGGTGACGAAAAGGGCGAGTCCGCCGATTTCCTCGACCGCCTGTTCCGTGCGCTCGGCCACGACGGCATCAAGGAAGCCGGTGCCTCCCACGAGACCCGCCTCGCCAAGAAAGGCGGAGCCAAAGGCAAAAACTACGCCGACCTCCTCTGGCCCGAGCGCGTGCTCATCGAGATGAAATCCCGCGGCAAAAAACTCGAGCGCCAATACGACCAGATCTTCGACTGCTGGACGCACATCGTCCCCCACCGCCCGCCCTTCGTCATCCTCTGCAACTTCGACGAGTTCTGGATCTACGACTTCAACCAGCAACTCTTCGACCCCGTCGAAAAGATCGCCCTCGTGGACCTGCCGACGCGGGCCGAGGCGCTCGCCTTCCTGCTGCCCACACCGCGCAAGCCGCTCTTCAACAACAACCGCGTCGAAGTCACCCGCGAGGCCGCCGCCGACCTCGCCGCGCTGTTCCGGACGCTCACCAACCGCGGCGAGGACCGCACCCGCGCCCAGCGCTTCGTCCTCCAACTCCTCGTCACCCTGGTCTCCGAGGACATGCACCTGCTCCCCCGCCAGATCCTCGCCCGCCTCACCGCCGAGTGCCGCGAGCAAGGCGCAAGCTCCTGCGACCTCCTCGGCGGCCTCTTCCGCCAGATGAACAGCCAGACGCCCGCCCGCGCCGGACGCTTCACGGACGTGCCCTACTTCAACGGCGGCCTCTTCGCCGACATCGATCCCATCGAACTCCAGCCCGCCGAACTCGCCCTGCTCGCCAGCGCCGCCGACCGCAAATGGGACCTCGTGAAACCCGAAATCTTCGGCACCCTCTTCCAGGCCAGCATGGACGATGGCGCGGACTCCGGTCGCGACGAACGCCATGCCTTCGGCGCCCACTTCACCAGCGAGTTCGATATTCGGAAAGTCGTCGGCCCCACCATCGTCCGCCCGTGGCGGGAGCAAATGGCCACCGCCTGGGACCGCGTGGGCACGCTCAAGGAAGTCCTCCGCGACCTCCGCCTCTTCCGCGTGCTCGATCCCGCTTGCGGCTCCGGCAATTTCCTCTACGTCGCCTTCCGCGAGATGAAGCGCCTCGAACGCGAAATCCTTCTCCGCCTCTCCGAGATCAGCAAAGGCGAGCCGCTCGAAACCGCCGTCTCCATCCACCAATTCCACGGCCTCGACATCCAGCCCTTCGCCGTCGAACTTGCCAAGGTCACCCTCATGCTCGCCAAAGAGCAGGAAGTCCGCGAAACCGTCAAACTCCACGACAGCGACGGCTTGCTCGTCCTCGAAAAACCGCTCCCGCTAGACAACCTCGACCAAAACATCCGCTGCGCCGACGCCCTCTTCACCGAGTGGCCCAAGGCCGACGCCATCATCGGCAACCCGCCGTATCTCGGCTCCCGCTACATCGCGCAGGAACTCGGCTACGACTATGCCAAGCGCGTGCAAGACCGCTTTCCCGGTGTCCCGAAAATGGCGGACTTCTGTACCCATTGGTTCCGGTTAGCCCATGATGCGCTGCCGGAAAACGGCCGCGCCGGGCTGGTTGGCACCAATACGATCCGCCAAAACGAAAGCCGGGAGGCAAGCCTGGATTACATTGTTCGCTCAGGCGGGACAATAACAGACGCAGTCTCCAGCCAAAGTTGGAGCGGAGAAGCGCAAGTCTCTGTGTCAATCGTCAACTGGTCCAAGGGAGACGTTCCGGGACCTAGGATTCTCGTGACGCAAAGGGGCGATAGCTCGGAATCTGGAGTAGATCGCGAAACTCTGGATCTCATACCGCCAACACTAACCAGCCAAACCGACGTTCGCGGGGCAACTTCACTTCATTCATGCACTGAACCCAAACGTGTCTTCACGGGCCAGAATCCTCAGAATGTCGGATTCATGCTTGCTCCTGAAGATGCCAAAACCCTGATTGACGAGGATCCAAAGTATCGGGACGTATTGCATCCTTATATGGTTGGAGATGATCTCGTCGGACATAACGGACCTACCCGCTGGGTGATTGATTTTGGTCAGACCGACATATTTTTCGCGATGTCGCATCCAAAGGCTTTCGCGCATGTCAAAAGTCACGTGATGCCGGATGTGCTTGCGCGAGCCGAGCGGGAGAAGTCCGAAACCGGCAAATCGAATACACGCTGGACCCGAATGGCCGAGCGTTGGTGGCAGTTTAGAGAGCCAATGCCAGGAACCATGACTGCAATTAGGTCCGTTCCCCGATACATAGCTTGCGCCCGCGTCACAAAACGGCCGATCTTTGAATTTGTGGATCCTAGAATTCACCCTGATGGAAAGCTGTGCGTATTCATCTTCTCAGATGACTATTCCTTCGGCGTTATCCAATCATCGGTCCATTGGGCTTGGGCAAAAGCCCGTGGTGGAACACTCGAAACGCGGGTGACCTACACCGCTGACTCAATCTTCTCCACCTTCCCCTGGCCGCAAGCCACGACGCGACCGCAGCTTGAAACCGTGGCCAGGGAAGCCGTCGCCCTGCGCCAGCTCCGCCGCGACGTCATGACGAAGATGAACTGGTCGCTGCGCGACCTCTACCGCACCCTCGACGAACCCGGCAGCAACCCCTTGCGCGACGCCCAAGCCCGCCTCGACTCGGCAGTCCGCGCCGCCTACGCCATGCCTAAGGACGCCGACATCCTCGCCTTCCTGCTAGACCTCAACCAAACCTGCGCCGCCAAGGAAGCCGCCGGAGAAACAATCACCCCGCCCGGCCTGCCGCTGCCAGTGGGAGAGCATGAAAAGTTCATCACCAGCGATCGCATCCAGGCAGATCTGTAGCGGCGGTCTGTGACCGTCGCTGATTTCCCGGCGACAGAGACGCGAAAGAACCGCCGCGGTTTAGCATCTCATTGGCATCGACGCTCACAGAGCGCCGCTACAAGGCACACCTCACCGACGCAAGGCGTTTCATTCGTATCGATCTGGATCTGTAGCGGCGGTCTGCGACCGTCGCTGATTTCCCGGCGACAGAGACGCGAAAGAACCGCCGAGGTTTAGCCTCTCATTGGCATCGATCTGTAGCGGCGGTCTGCGACCGTCGCTGATTTCCCGGCGACAGAGACGCGAAAGAACCGCCGAGGTTTAGCCTCTCATTGGCATCGACGCTCACAGAGCGCCGCTACAAGGCGTCTCGTTCGCGGCTACGTCCACGAATCCGGCTGGATGGTGCCACCGTATGGCCAAGCCTCCGCTTGCTCCACCAATCCGACACGCACCGGATTCTCCCTCACATACTTCCATTTCTCCGCGTGCGATTCGCCAGAGCGGATGAGGTGATCGAAGAAACCCTTCTGCCAGTGCGGCGCTTCGATGCCGCTTGCCCGCCAGTGTTTGGAGAGGGTGTTCTTGAGCGATTTCATCCACATCGACAATCCCACCACCCCCGGCGGGCATGCAGACAAACAAATGCAGATGATCCGGCATGAGCACATAGCGCCCGACCAGCACGCCACGTGCCCTGGCATTGCCACAGAACTGTTGGAATACCTCATGCGCTGCATGTTGGCCAGCAAAGCCCTGCGTTTCTCCGTGCCGGCCGTGATGAAATACACGGGGGCTTCGGTGAAAACGGAATCCAGGCGGGTCAGACGGTTCATCGGAAATGTCATAGCAGGCGGACCGGCCCGCGACAAGCAACTGTAGCGGCGGTCTGTGACCGTCGCAACTGTAGCGGCGGTCTGTGACCGTCGCTGATTTCCCGGCGACAGCGCCGCGAAAGAACCGCCGAGGTTTAGCCTCTCATGCGCATCGACGCTCACAGAGCGCCGCTACAAGGCACACCTCACCGACGCAAGGCGTTTCATTCGTATCGAACTGTAGCGGCGGTCTGTGACCGTCGCTGATTTCCCGGCGACAGCGCCGCGAAAGAACCGCCGTGGTTTAGCCTCTCATGCGCACCGACGCTCACAGAGCGCCGCTACAAGGCACACCTCACCGACGCAAGGCGTTTCACTCGCATCGATCTGGATC
>JAPLUI010000428.1 GCA_026397725.1 Verrucomicrobiota bacterium
ATCCCATCCCTAATTCTTAATCCGTGCAATCCGTGTAATCCTCTTCATCCGTGGTCATCTTCGTCCCGCATTACCATTCAAGCCCGGGAACCGCGCGCAAATGTGCCAAATCATTTTCCACCGAGATCAGGAACTGTGAACCAAGCGGGGCCGCCGGTGGTGAAGCGGCGGCCCCGGGGTTAGGGGTTGGATGAGGCTGGATGGAATCCGCGGTTTCAGGGGATCGTCACTTCCAGGCGGACAAACGATTTCGGGGTGCCGCTCGGCAGGGTGTAGGTCACGAACCCACCGGCATCGCTGGAGTCAACGGTCACATCGCTCCAGTCCACCAGGTTTTCAGAACTCAGGACCCTGTAGGTGGCGTCGGTCGCGTCAGCACTGTGCGGCCAGGAGACCTTGCCATCCACCACGCCCGGATTGGAGGCGACGCCGGTCTCACCCATGAAGTAGGCAACGCCGTTTGGCACCCCGTCATTGTTGTAGTCCAGGTTGGCGGCCTGGCCACCGGCGTGAGCAATGGCCCAACTGGCATAGCCGGGGACCGACTCCACCAACTGGAAGCCGTTCATCGGCAACCGGACATCGTAGGTGGGGGCATCGGGAATGCTGTATCCGTCGACGGTGATGCTGCCAATCCCGTCGGGCTCCACACTCCCGAAGACCACGTAGTTGTTTCCCGGCACCCAGGCATCCCCGATTTGGTTGGCTCGATTGTCGCAAATGTGGTCTCCCGGGGTGCTCGTCGTGTTGGTGGTCTTCCATACGCCATAGCTCCTCTGATTGCTACCGGCACCAGAGCAATTGGCGGAGGCAATGTAGAGATCGTATTTCTTGCCAATCGTGAGATTGTTGATCACCAGTTGCTGCGAATTGGCGGTGCTCGTATCGAAGCTGCGCAAGCCAGCAAAGAGCACCTGGAGGGCGGGGCTGCCCCAGGCATCCGGGCCGCCCCAGGAGGGACCACTGCTGACAAAGCCCACGGTGGTGGCTGGGCCACTGGCGTGGAGCAGGTTGGTTGCCGAGGTTGCCGCGGTGGTATTCCAAACCGCGCCGAGACCGCCGACGGGGCCTACCAGCCCGGTCCGCACGGCGGTGTCGATGTTCACATGAATCGCCAGGGAGGTTGCCGCCACGAAGTCCACCGTGGCCGTTTGGGCAATCACCAGGTCGCTGTCCGTGGCATCAGTGGCCGTAAAGACGTCGGTGCCGGCAGTGGTGGAGGCCACGGTAAAGGCCGCCTTGCCGTCAGTACCGGTGGTTCCCGTAACGGTGGTAATGGTCGCCGAGCCCGGACCGGAGGTCTGGGCCAGCGTCACGGTCTTGCCCGCCACGGGAACACTGAAATCGTTCAGCAGGGTGACGGTGACCGTCGAGTAGGAAACACCGTCGGCCCAGACACTGGACGGGGTGTTCGACACCGTGGAGAGCGTGGCATTCACGCCCGTCGGCGTCGCGCTGACCTCGGCGGAATCAGGTGTTTCAACCGCGTCGATCATGGCCGACACCACGTAGTAGTAGGTCCTTCCGTTGGTCAGCGGACCATCCGTGAAGGTGGTGCCGCTTGGCGTTCCTACCTCAGTGTACGGTCCGCCGGTCACCTCCGAACGTTTCACCTTGTACCCCGTCGCCGCCGGGAAGGAGTGCCATGAAAGAAACACCTCTTTGTCGCCGGCCGTAGCCACCACACGCCAGGGTGCCGTCGCACCGATCGGGGGATAGTCCGTGGTCAGCGCATACTTGCCCGACAGGTAACCGCCCACCAGGTTGGCTTCGTCGGCAGTCAGAATGCGGTTGTAGAGTATCAGCTCGGCGATGTCGCCATTCAACTGCTGGCCATTGCCAGCGGCGCTGTTGCCGATGTTCCAGGATACCCCACTGCCGCTGTTGTAATCGGCCCCGGCAGTCCCGATCTGGGCACCGTCGATCACCGCCCGGTATGTCGAACTGCTGCTTTCCATCGAAAAGACATGAGATCCAGTCTGCGGCACACTCGCGTATGGCAAGCTGGTGCGGCCGCCGCGGAAGGAACCGGGCGACGACTCGGTCCAGGTGTTGGCCACCCAGCGATCATCGTTGGCGCGGTTGCCAAACATGTTGTAACGCCCGTCGGTGGGAGTGGTCGGAGTTCCGATCGTCGCAGTGGCGAAAACGGATGAACCGCTGGCGGCGGCGCTGAATTGCGCGCTCAGATCCCCAAGATACAGCCGGGATCCGTTACTATCGTCCGTCTGCGCAAAGCGCAGCACGGGTTGACCGTTCAACGTGCTGGCGACATACGTCGGTGCGATTTGGGTGCTGCCCTTTGTCGCATGATTGCCGTTGCCGCTCTGGTCAAGCCACTTCAGGACGTTGCCCGAGCCGTCCACTTGCGTGGGATCAGCGGAATTCACCGCATCGGCCTTGAGCCACACTCTTAAACCGAGCAGGGGCAGCGGGGTGGTGCTGACCGTCACGACATAGTTGTTCTCAGTGGCCCCGTCGGTGACCTTGTAGGTTACCGGACTGGTGAAGTCATAGGCGGTAATGCCGTTATCATGATCGCAGGTCCCGGAAGTCAGGGTGTAGGTCGGCGCAAGACTGTTCACAGCCGTCCCAGTCGGCACGTACATTTGAATCGTCTTCGCGACCTGGTCAATCACGGCAGCAGAGCCGCCAGCGAGACTCACACTAAAGGACGTGATCAGTGCCGGGGCGGCGACGCTGAGCACGCTGGTTGACGTGTCGAAGGTCCAGGTTCTGAATTGCGCATCCGTAAATGTGTGGACGGTGCCGTCGGTGGGAGGGGTGAAGCCGGTCACGCCAAAGCTAGTGCCGTAGGTCTTGGTCGTGACATCCGCCAGGGTCCAGGAACCGGTAAACGCGGTCACCGCCGAGGTATCAATGGTGAAACTGCCATCCAAAATGGCGGTTCCCCCACCCGTGATTTTGTTGTTCGAGGAATTCCCGATGACGAAGTTCAAGCTGCCGGTGCTGGCGAGGTGCAGCACGCTGGTACCGTTGACGGTGGTGTTGCCGCTGTACGTGTTTGCGCCCGAGAGCGTCAGCGTGCCGCTGCCGGCGTCCGTGGTCACAGCACCGGGACCGGAAATCACGCCCGACAAGTTTTGAGCGGTGGTGCTGAGGTAGTAGAGGATCGAACTGGCGCAGGTGGTGATATTACCCGCGTAATTTCCGCCGGTACCCAAGGTCCCCGTTCCAACAATGTTCGAGCTGCGCGTCTTCACGCCACCGATCATCAGGTAGCCAGTCGGTGGGCCGGTGCCCTGCACCAGGGTGATTGGCCCGGTGAAGGTATTGGCACCAGCCAGACTTACGTAGCTCTGGGAACCCGTCTGGCACCTGAAAGTAACTCGCAGCGAGAGTGCGCTGCCGTCGCCGGTGACATCCGAGATGGGTCCGTTGAAAATCATGGACTCCCGGTCGCCATTGCCACCAAAACCCGTGTATAAATCGAGTAGCTTTGCGCCACTCCCGGTGGCTGTAACTGCGCCAAACCCGATGGCAGTATCATTGTCATTGCCTCTGATCATCACCGTTCCGGCACCGCTGGGGTCCGCGAGATTGATGGTACGATCGGTGGATGTGGGATCCACACGTGGACTGCCGCTACCCACGCGGAGGCTACTCCCGTTGTACATGTCGATGACGGCGTCGGCCCCGGTAGGTGCCCCCAGC
This sequence comes from Verrucomicrobiota bacterium, assembly GCA_026397725.1. Classification (GTDB taxonomy): domain Bacteria; phylum Verrucomicrobiota; class Verrucomicrobiia; order Verrucomicrobiales; family Akkermansiaceae; genus Luteolibacter. The sequence goes on from JAPLUI010000428.1 coordinate 3,676, forward strand.
CCGCCGTTGACGCCAGCGTTGGAGAGGTAGGCGGTATTCCTGAGTTGCAATTCACCACCTTGGATGATGGTCTTGCCAGTGTAGCTGTTCAGGCCGTTGAGTCGCAGCGTGCCCGCGCCGGACTTGGTGAGCCCACCCGATCCGGTGATCGGTCCGGTGTTGAAGGTATAGGTGCCGCTGGTGGCACTCACCGTCGTGGACATGGGATTCATGCTGGCCGAGATGGTAATGGTGCCACCTCCTGTCTTGTTGAAAATCACATCCGCCGTACCATCCGAGGGGAAGGTCGTAGTGGTTGCGCCACCATCCGCGGTCCAGTTGGCGGTGGTGGTATCCCAAGTGCCGTTGCCTGCCAGGTTCCAGGTGAGTGCCGCCTGCGCGGATCCCGCCAGGAATGAAGCGCCCAGCGCCGCAGCGAGAGCGAGGTGTTTGAGACTATTTCTGATTGGTTTGATCATGTTTGCTATTTTCATGGTGTTTCATTTTTCCGGTTTATTATTTGAGGACGCAGATGCGTTAGTGCTGGTTGGTTGGTTGGTTGGTTGGTTGGTTGCTTGGTTGCTTGGTTGGTTGCTTGGTTGGTTGCTTGCTGGTTGGTTGTTTTCTGTTCTCTGACTGCTGATCCCTGACTCCGGGACTGTCTGCCTGCTAAGAAATTGCTTTGAGGGTGAAGGCCGTTGGAAGAGCCGGTGGCCGGACCCTGGTCTTTATACACAAATCCGGGACCGGGTTTCGAGGGCTCCAGGCGGAGTTAAGAATGTTAGATGCGGGCGTTTGAAAGGCGTGCGTGACCGAACGCACCGGGCGCACCTCCGAAAGTTGAAAAAAAAGC
>JAPLUI010000246.1 GCA_026397725.1 Verrucomicrobiota bacterium
ATGCGCGTGCGCGCGTGCGAGTCAAGAATTATTTATTGCGCACATGAAATATATTTCGAACCGGCAGAATCGTTGGAAAATCAACGGATTCCGAATTCAGCGGCCTCCGGCCGCGGGGCCTATGTCCAGAGATCTGGAGTTATATGATGATGATGATGGCGTCCCAGATGAACCCCCCTGTGTTCACTCGTTACGGCTTCTCCACTTTCACATGATAGAACTTCCGCGGGCCGGTGGCACCGGTGTCGGTGACGGTGCGCTCGCTGCCGCTGTCAACCTGCGTGGTGCCGGTGAGCGGGGTCCATGGTGGCGTGGCGAGAGAGTCGCGGTACTCGACGCTGTAGCTGCGCCCGACGATGATCGGGGCAAAGACGATCTTCTTCTGCGCGGGTTGGCCGAGGACGGATGCGATGTGCAGCGCGAAGCGCGATTGCGGGTCGGTCGGCACGAGGCCGGCGGTGAACTCGAAGTGGTTGTCATGGCCGTCGCCGTCCGGGTCGGTGAAGTCCGCCGTGCCGTCCGTGGCTAGGCCGAAGTTCTGAAGCCAGGCGACAAACTCGCTCAAACCGGCACCTTGGTATTCGTATGCCCCGATATCCACCCTGAGCCTGGCGGTGCGCGGGTTGCCCGCCAGGTCGGTGCTGCCGATGGCATAGGCGTTGTAGCCCCAGTCAATGCAGGGCGAGTTGGCTTGCAGCCGCAGGTCCCCGTTCAACCTGTCCACAAAGAGCGGCTCGGCGGTGATGTTGCCGATGCCAGAAGCGGGTGCGGGCGTGGTGCAACAGTAGTTGAGTATGCTGTAGGTGTCGCAGTTGGGACCGCTTGTGGCCGTGTTGTAATAGAGGATGGAACTATTTAGATTACTCCCAAAGGTCCCGCCGCCAGCCGAAGCCGAATTGCCCGTGAGCGTGCAGTTGTTCAGTGTGCAAGAAGACACACCACCGCCATATTGGCCAAAGTTGCCCGTGAGCGTGCAGTTATTCAGAGTACCAGAGCTGGCGCCACCGCCATGCCATGGAGACGTGTTGCCCGTGAGCGTGCAGTTGTTCAACGTGCCGCCATTTGCCCCACCGCCAAAGTACCATGTTGAGTTGCTCCTGAGCGTGCAGTTGTTCAGCACGCCACCATGGGAACCGCCCCCATAAGCAGCAGAGTTGTTCGTGAGCGTGCAGTTGTTCAGCGTGCCATATGACACACCACCACCAAACCCCCATCCTCCTGCAACCGAGTTCCCCGTGATCGCGCAACTGTTCAATATGCTGCCGTATGCGCCTCCGCCCCTTGGGTTATCCCCTCCTGCAACCGAACTGCCCGTAAGTGTGCAGTTGTTGAGCGTGCCGGAGAAAGCCGCACCCCCAGCTTCCACGGCCGAGTTGCTCGTGAACATGCAGTTCGAGACCAACGCGTCAGTTGAAACGCACCAAACGCCACCGCCAGTTTTCTGGCAATAATCCCCAGAAGCGCGCGTAGCGCCGTTGCTGAGCGTGAACCCGCTCAGCACTGCGCCGTTGGTCAGATACACGCACCGGATGGCCTCAACCCCATTGATCGTTTCCGGGACCTGGTATCCTTGAATCACCGTCACCTCCGGCCCATTCTTGCTCCGCACTGTGACGGCGCGGTCCACCGCCACCCGGTTGACCAACAAGCTTGTCCCGACGGCCCGGCCGCCGGTGGAATAGACGCCGTCAGCCACCTCGATTTCGTCGCCGGCCACGGAGGCATCGACCGCGTCTTGGATGACACGGGCGGGGGTCCCCGGGTCGGTGTAGGGCGAGACGGGGTTGGTGCTGGCGGCGTCCACATAGTGTATGTCGGCGCTGGCGGGCGAAGCGGCCAACAGAGCGCAGAGGCACAGGAAACGGAGGTTTGTTTTCATGGTTGTTAGGTTGAATTTGCTTTTACGGGTCGGGGAGCGAAGGAAAGGGTGTTGCTACGGCTTCTCCACTTTCACCCGATAGAACTTCCGCAGGCCGCTGGCACCGGTGTCGGTGACGGTGCGCTCGTCGCCGTTGTCGGTCTGCGTGGTCCCGGCGAGCGAGATCCACGGGGGCGTAGCGAGAGCGTCGCGGTACTCGACGCTGTAAGTGCGCCCGGCGATGATCGGCGAAAAGACGAGGTTCCTTAGCGCGGGTTGGCCGGGGACGGGTTCGATGCGCAGCGCGAAATGCGATTGCGAGTCGGTCGGTACGAGACCGGCGGTGAACTCGAAGAAATTGTCCTGCCCGTCGCCGTCGAGGTCGGTGCCCGGCGCGGCGTTGGGATTGTTCACGCCGAAATACTGCACCTGCCACCAATCGGGCAGGCTGTCGCCCGCGTAGATGCCGTAGTTGTCGGGGTTGCTATCCAGCACCAACAAGTGCCCGTCACCGGTTGCATCCAGATACCGGCCGCTGAAAGTTGCTTGCGTGTTCGTGTACACGGCGCTCGCCGCAAGCAAGCCGTTGCTGGCAATGGACGCGATGGGATAGGCCGGCGCATCCCAAGTGATGTCCGCGCCGGACAACATCGTGATTGAATCATCGTCCATCACCGCCCAACCGCCCAGTTGGCTGGTGCTGCCCTCGTCGATTGAGGACGGCGTTGCGTTCACGGTCAGGCTTTTGGCCGCCGCCGGCTGCGTGCTGCTCCCGCCGCCGGAATTCGTCACTGACCCGCCAGCCGACAGGCCGCCGATGCCGCCCACGCTGCCGTCCATCGTGTAGCTGGCGCTACTGACGCGTTGGCCGCCGCCGTCAACGGTGCTGACGACATCGGCGAAACCTGCCGAGGCATAGAGTATGACAAAGGCCAGACCGGCAAACATCGTTGCCGGGCAGACGTTCCGCCTGCCGTTGTATTCCACTGCGTAAGCGAATACGATTGATCTGGAACGCAGTGACCGCTGACAACCGATTGATGATGGCTTGATTTTCATGGTTCACACGGCAGCGTTGGGATCACCAGTACACGATCACGCGACCCCGAGCGCCAGCGCCACCCTCGTTAGCAGGACTGGCAGTTCCTCCTGAGCCACCACCGCCACCTCCGCCAGGGATGGACCCCGGTCTGCCGCTTATGCCACTGCTTTGCCAGCCGCCGCGGCCGCCCGCACCACCAGCGGCTGCGGATCCGCCTGACCCACCCGAACCATAACGGGGAGCTGATATTGCCCCATTCTCACCATTGCTGCCAGAACCGCCAGTGAGTGCTACGTCGGCATTTGCAGTTCCTCCTTCTGCGCCTTGCGTACTAGCATCGGCCCAGGTGGCCAATGCACCAATCCCTCCATTGGCGGTGATAATAGTGCCAAAACTGCTGTTCGTACCGTTACTACCGTTACCGTAGCTAATTCCGCCGCCACCAATTGTGACGGCGTACTCCTCTCCTTCATGGACAGTGAAAAGCGAACGCCCATAACCGCCTGCCCCTCCGCCTCCTGCTCCACCTTTGGAGTAAGACCATCCGCCACCACCCCCTCCCCCCCACACATCGACCATAATCCGGGTGACGCCCGCAGGAACGGTGAATGTGCCGTACGTGTCGAAGACCTGCATGTTGGGGATGGGACTGAATGTTGGAAGAGAGGCGGAGATTTGTATGCTATTGCCACTTGGAGAAACGGTGATGTTGCTCCCGGCGGAGATGGTGACATCGTCTTTGAAGGAGTTGATGCTTTTGACGACCTCGTTGGAGGCGATGTTGGCCGCCGTGATGCTGTTGCTGGCCAAATGACCGGCACCGACCGCGCCGGTGGCAATCGCCGCGGCGGTCACCGAACCGGTGGCGAGTTTGCCTGCGGTAATCGCGCCGTCAGGTACGGTGGCCGCCATCAGCGCATAGCCGACCGCCGCGATGCGTTGGTCGGGCGTGAGTTGCTGCCAGTCGTGCGAGCCGTCGTTGAACCAGACGCGCAGGCGGACGTCGGGGTTGGTGAAGACGGTGGCGGGCACGATGGTCATGTTCGCCAGCGTGGCATCACCTAACAGAACCAAGTAGAGCCCCTTGGTGACGGGCAGGGAAACGGCGGAGGTGGGTTGAGAACCGGCGGTGCTGGTGCCGTCGTTGCTCCAGTAGCTGGTGCCGCCGTCGCCATCGACCAGCGCGAACTTGAACTGGCCGGTGCCGTCGAAGTTCGTGCCGCTGACGGCGACGCGGCCCTGGTAGTTGATAAGCTGTGGCACCTGCGCGTGCAGGGCGCTGGCGGTGGCAATCAAGAGTATGGCGAATGCCCGTGCGAGTTTGGCGGTGTTCATGATGTTCTTCTATGGTTGGGGTTGAATGAGATGGTTAGTTTGCTTCGATCCTGGATTCTGTAGAGGTTCAGATACGCGGTGTTGCTTTGGCTTCTCCACTTTCACATGATAAAACTTCAGCAGGCCGGTGGCACCGGTGTCAGTGACGGTGCGCTCGTTGCCGCTGTCTTCCTGCGTGTAGTGCGTGTCGGCGCGGATGGACGAAGATGCCAACAGGGTGCAAAGGCAGAGGTAGAAGTTCGTTTTCATGATCGTGTTAGTTGTAGTTCGTCAGGGCTGTGGCCAGCCCTCGGCGAGGCGATAGAACAACCGGCTCGTTGCGGGGTTGGTTGGTTGGGACCACGAAGTGTTCAAGCCTGTGGCAATGAAGCTGTCCGTACCCGACCAGTCTTTGAGATCGGGGGAAACCTGCACCTCGTAGCGCATTCCCGGGATCATGTTGGCGAACTGGAGATGCATGGCACCGGAGAAAAGGCCGGAGGGATGGACTCGCAAGGCATCAGGGTTGGAAACAGCGAAACCGGTTGTCTCCGACCATGGGCCGTAGCCCGCGCCGCTATCCATCCGCACCCGCCAATACCGGATTCCAGGAGTCATGGGCGACTGCGGCTGGAGGTAAATGTTATCAAGTCCGGCCACATCGACATCGGGCGAGGAAAAGGCCGCGTCGCGGGCAACCTGCACCTGATAGAGGGTCGGCGGGCTTGCACGCAAGTCGTAATCATCCACATAAATGTCGCCGTCGAAATTCGTGCCGCTGCCACTGCCCGCGCCGATTTTGAAGCCGACGTGTGCGACCCGGGAAAGATCAATCCCGTCGTTCCAGTTGATGTCCTGAGGAAGCGTGGCGCTGAAAGTCATCCATTGGTTGCCGGAGGTGATATTGGCCCATCCCGTGTCACAGTACTTCCAGCGCACATCCTTGAACGCCAATTGCACACCGTTGGGATACGTACCATTGATCAGGGCCGAGGGGATCCACAGGGCGACAAAGACGACGCGATTGGTTAGATTCACGGGTTGGGACAAATCGACCCAGAGCATGCCTTGGTTGTAGGCCCCGTCTCCATCCACCAGATTCAGGTGGCATTTCAGCGACTTGGCGCCGCCGTATGCCCCGCCGGGCACGGCCTGCGGCAAGGGGGGCAGGCCGAATCCTTGATTGCCCGGGTCATCGTCGGAATACCACCCCATCGCCTCATGGTCTTCCCAGCCAAAGAACTCATACCGTGGCGGCTCTGGGACATACCACGACAGGACGGGACGCGGGTCGGGAGTCCGGACCAGGTAAGGTTGGAGCGGGGTCACGACCCCGGGCGGAAGGGGGATCACCCTGCCTCCGAACAACTCCCTGAGCGCGGTCTCCGCCGGTTTTCCATAGACAAAATAGCCGGTATCGCCCGGCCCGGTTGGAGCCAGTTTGGGATCCCACTTCCAGACAAACAGACCCTCTAACCAATCGACGCCGTCCCAAAACGCCACCGTTCCCTCGTGGCATGCCTTCTGCAGGTCCGCATTGTAAGTCGGCAGATCGTATCGCCACGGCTCCTCAGCGCCCCCGTCCGCAGATGGGTAACCGATTTCGGTGAAGATCACGTTCTTGCCCTGGCTCCGGCGCAGCGCGTCGATCTCGGCATACCAGTTGCGGCCGGTGAAGGAGGGATTGGTTGATTGGGAATGGGTCCAGGCGGCGGCGATCTGGGCCGCAGTCACCGTATTGCTGCCGTGAAGCGGGTAGTAGGCGTCAATGCCGATGCAATCCAGCAGCGGCCAGAACGGGACCGCTGACGCCTCATCCCAGTTCGCGCAGTAAACCAGGCGTCCGGAATACACCGCGCGGACCTGGCTGATGATGCCTTGCCAGCGGGCCAGGTTGTTCGTCTGCGCCAGGGAGACGAACTCCGTGCCCACCGAAAAAAGCTCGGCTCCGGTCTCTGCCGCGAGTTGGGCGTAGTGGACCAGATTTGATCCGTAGCTGGCGAACCAGGCGGCTGGATCCGTTGGATTGAAGAGGCTGCGCCAGCCCTCGTCGAGGGAATCGACGTTCACTTTCAAAAACACCCGCAGGCCGCGATCATGAGCCCGTGCCACCACCTCCCGGATCGATTGATCGTCGGCGGTTTTCCGGGGATGCTGGTAAATCGTCACGGAGCTTATCGTGTCTTGATAAATGAACACATTGAGGGCCACCCAGTTGAACTGGTCGTAGAGCAGGCGGTCGAGCGAAGCCTGCGCGTTGTAGAAACCCCGCGGCTCATAGGTCGCAAGCGACATCCCCTTGATCGGCATGCGAGCCGGTTCGGCGGGGCAGGGAGGCGGGACAAACAGAATGCCGAGCAGGAGGAGGACTGGGGAGAACGGTTTCATCGTCGTGGCGTAAATAGGGCAGGATGCCTACCCTCCCGAGGAAAGCCAGAAAATTTTCGCGGAAATTTTTGCTGCTGCCGTCCGGTGAATTCAGCCGCGGCAAGGCGAGCATCCAAGCTTAGGCGGAATCTGTGGGCGTCGTCGAAGCCGCCGCCGACGAAGGCTGCAAAACCATCCTCATGCCCGTGAGCATCCGCAAACAACGCTGCGATCTCCCCGACGAAATGGCCACCAGGGTCACCATCATCTTCTACTCCGATGCCCGCGACGCCCTGCTCAAGGCGTCGCATGATTAGGGGGGCCTTTGGCAGCGGCATCATGGGGTTGCGTCCTCCGCTGCTTCCACCTTGCGCAGGAAGCGAGCGATCTCCTGAATCTTCTCCCGGCTGGGGCCGTTCAGGCCGTTGCCGTAGCGGGAGTCGTAGTTCTGGCAATAGTCCGCCGCCAGTTTGTAACCGCGTGCGGGCGATGCCGAATACCAGAGGCAAATCTCCAACGCCTGTTCCACCAGCATCAAATCCCAGTGGTGGACAATCCGCACCGCCCCCCATTGCTGATGCTGATACTCGTTCTGGAAGGCCCGCAGTCGGTCATACAGCGCCTCCGCCGCCGCCAGATCCAGGCCGGGTGCCTTGCTATCCGCCGCCGCCAGCAAGACGCGGGAGGCCTTGAACAGCGCCGCCGCCTCGCCCCCGGCCTTGCCCTTGCCCTTGCCAGAAACGGCTTGGGTCGCGAGCCAGAGGGCAAAGGCCGGCAGACGCCCTGGCCGCTCGAACCACTTCTTCAGCACCGTCAATTTGGTCAGGTTGGCCCGTCCTTGGGTGGCGATTTCATCCACCACCTTCAGCAGTTTTTCCGGGACCTTGGTTTGGTTGCTCATGGGGCTTGGAGTTGAGGAGTTTGATGGCGGTTTGTGCATGGCGTGCCCGGTCACTTACAGAGGAATTTCCTGGTTTTCAAGCCCGGCATCATGGCTTCATCATCCGGCCCCCATCAGCCTGTCTTGCCGACTGCGGTGGGAGAACCGCTTTGTTCGCAAAATACACAACAGATTCGCAAAATGGTCATTGCCCCAGAAAGGCGGCGTGGTATAGACATTTACAAGTGCTGGCGCAAAACAGGGGTCCGGGTGAGGACGGCGGGACTCCATCGGGTTCCGGCACGGGAGGCTGGTGGCATGGCCGGCGGGGCGGGTTTTCGTTGTTGGAGGTGTTAGTGGTGATGACCATCATGTCGCTGTTGATGGCGGCGTCCAGCGCGTTGTTTCTCTCGTCCTTCTCGAAGTCGAGCGAACCGGCGGCACGGCTGGCTCGCGGTATTCTCAATGCCAACGGAAATTCCCCATGAATCACGCCTCACACCGTCTTCCCCGTCAAGAATCCACCGGCCGGAGCCTCGCGGCTGTCGGCATCTTCCTTGCCGTGATGGCAATCATGGCTCCGCTATCCGCGGAACCTGCCGCCAAATGGATCGAGCTTGATGGTGGACTGCACTATGCCGAGTTTGATTCGCCGCAGAAGGCGGACGCGGGGGATTCGAAAATACTCGTCGTCCGGGCGGATCCCCGCCTCTATGACCTGCAACTGCTTTGTCTCTCCGAACTCGGCGACAAAGCCCAAGGACTGACCGTCAGGCAATGGGCGGAGAAACACGGGCTGGTTGCCGCAATCAATGCCGGCATGTATCAGCCGGATGAAAAGTCGAACGTGGGCTATATGCAAAACTTCGCGCATAAGAACAACCCGCGGGTAAACAGCAAGTACCTATCCATCGCGGCGTTCAATGCCAAAGCCGCCTCGCTTGCCCCATTCATGCTTTTCGACATGGAACAGCACAAGATCCCGGAGATCGCGAAGGACTACCATTCCGTGGTCCAGAACCTCCGGCTCATCAAGCGACCCAGGATCAACGTGTGGACGCAGCAGGACAAGCAGTGGAGCGAGGCGGCACTCGGACAGGACAAGCAGGGGAAGGTGTTGTTCATCTTCTCCAGATCGCCCTACACCATGCACGATTTCAACGAGATACTGCTGCGGCTGCCCATTGAAATCGAGTGTGCCCAACATCTCGATGGCGGGCCGCCGGCATCGTTCTACCTTTCCACCAAAAGTGTCACCATCGAAAAAGTCGGCAGCTATGAATCGAAATTCTTCGAGGACCATGACAACAAGACCGCCTGGCCGCTGCCGAATGTGATAGGATTGACGAAGAAGCAGCGCTAAAGGCTTCTCATGCGCGGGCATCCCCAATGCAATTTCCTGGCAAACATAAGCGATGCGCACGACTTCTCACTCACCCCCAACAAACGGGTGCATATAGTTCCTGCTCCCGGCGGAAAATGAGTTGGCACCTGTTGGCGTTTCAGACGAATTCGTGAATCATCCGCGCATGGGTTTGCGGGTGGCAGCAGTGCCGCTGCGGGGTCATGTCTTGCTCTTACTTGATCATTGAATGTTGGAAGTTGAATTCCTTGTCAATTCAAGGTCCAGCTCAGGAAGTGTGAAGGCAGATGCTCGCGGAAATCAAAGCACGAATGGCGCCACCATGAGCCAGGAAAGACTGCTTTGTCTCTCCGAACTTGGTGACCAATCCCAAGGACTGACCGTCAGGCAATGGGCGGAGAAACACGGGCTGGTTGCCGCAATCAATTTCAAAGAAAAGCCTTGCAAGGGAGGGCTGTGGGGATAAACTTCGGCCCTGAAAGGGTGAATATGAATTTGCCACGCTCTGTGAAACAAGTTGATCGAACCGCTTTGCGTCCTGCATCGCATCCTGTCCATGTTCACCCATTTCTCCCGCTCTCCAATCCCCACTTCGCTTTCTCATGCATGCCAAGCCCACCCGCAATTTCCTCGCAACATCAATCATCAGGATTGCCTTCGCCTCGCTCGCACTGCCTGCTTTCGCCAGCGAAATCCGGTGGTCGGTACAAGGCACCGTGAGCAGCGTGGGCGCTGGATTTGCCGCCACAGTCGGAGATCCGGTCCTCGTGCGGTTCTCCTATGATTCGGGTGCGACGACGGCCAATATGCTCGACGGACTTTGGGACCGCTTTGGGAGTTTGATCTACGCTAGGACTGAGTTCTACGGCGCGATTTCCCTCGCCATGGAAGTTAGGATCGGCACGAACATCTGGAGTGGTCGCGTCTCCACCAGCCCGATCAATGGAACCTTCGCCTTGTTAACGGTGGCTTACGAGGGAAGTGGCAGTCCCGACACTTTCACCGTCTTGGCCTCGTCGGCGGACTCCGGAACGTTCGATCCGTTTCCCTACACCGGCAGTGCGACGAGTCGTAACATCCAGGTGATCCTGAAGGATGACACGGTGCCAACCGGCTTCTTGACCCCAGCATTACTTCCGGCGGCCAACACTCTCGTGAGTGAAATCACCTCCGGCACGGGTTCCGTTTCCGCTGGTACGACCCGCATCAGTTTCACGCTCAATCCCGCTTCGGTCACCGTCGCGAGGATTGAGCCGGACTTCCAGCTCAAGCTTACCAGGACCTTGACGGGCATCGAGCTGCGCTGGCCTAGCGTCACGGGATCGAGCTACCGCTTGGAGGAAAGCGACGCACTAGCCGCTTGGGAGCCCTTGGGCACTTCATATCCGGGAACAGGTGGGGAAATCGTGGTGGTCTTGGACCCGTTCAACGACCATCCCCAGCGGCGCTTCTACCGGGTGGTGAAGGAGTGAACCATCGCGGGCTGGCGGTTCCCCTGGCATTGCACGACTCGTCGGCGTGCCCCATGGCTGCCAGCGGGTTGCCGCCCGCTTTGGCGGTTGGGTGGCTTGCGCCCTGGCCCTGTGCCCGGGCGGCCGCGCAACTTGCTGCCGCTTTCCCCAATTGCATTTCCCATTTTTCAGGCATCATCATCCGGCCCCCATCAGGCTGTCTTGCCGACTGCGGTGGGAGAACCGATTTGTTCGCAAAATACACAACAGATTCGCAAAATGGTCATTGCCCCCGAAAGGCGGCGTGGTATAGGTATTTACAAATGCTTGCGCAACGCAGGGGTCCGGGTGAGGACGGCGGGAATCCATCGGGTTCCGGCCTGGGAGGCTGGTGGCATGGCCGGCGGGGCGGGTTTTCGTTGTTGGAGGTGTTGGTGGTGATGACCATCATGTCGTTGTTGATGGCGGCGTCCAGCGCGTTGTTTCACTCGTCCTTCTCGAAGTCGAGCGAACCGGCGGCACGGCTGGCTCGCGGCATCGAGTTGGCCCGCGCGCAGGCGGTGGCCGGTAACCACAGCGTGGCGATCCGCTTCGAATTCCTCGACGAGCGCGAGATGGTGATGCGCTTCCTGCGCTGCAACTCCGGGTGCGGCGGGCAAGCCACGGTCACCGAACTCCGGCGGCCCGAACGCTTTCTCGACATCACGATCGCGCCGGGCCTCGCCCGCTCGCGCGGGGCGGCGGATCCGCGCTCGACGCATGAACTCGCGGTCAATGAAGCGTTGGTGATCACCTCGGACGGGCAGGTTTTGTTAGGCACGGGGACCCGCGGTTTTCCCGAGGCAGCGGAGCAATTGGTGCCAGTGATCAACCTCGGGGTGCAACCGACGCATGCCGGCCGGGTGGCGCCGGGCGTGCCGCATGACGTTGCGATCGTGCAAGTCCAGTGCGCCACCGGAACCGCCCGGGTGTTACCGCCATGATGACCCGCCGCCAGTTGCCCGCGAACGGCTTCACACTTATTGAAGTGGTGGTGAGTCTGGGTGTCTTCGCGTTTGCGGTGGTGGTGATCGTGGGCTCCCTGGCATCCGGCAGCAGTTATGCGGCGAACGATGCCCGGCGCTCGCTCGCCGTGGAAGTCCTGCACCAATGCTTCCGGGATCTGGACTTCGTCAAGACCCCCACGAGCAAGCGCTCGCCGACCCTCGGGCTGGCACCCATCGCCTGGGATGCCAAGCCGGTCCAGGTGCGTTTGTGGTTTGACCCCGCCGGCAGGCTGGTCACTTCCGAGCAGGAAGCGTTCTTCAGGTGTGATCTAACCGCCACGCGGAATGCCGCGGGATCGTTGGGTCACCTACATGGCCGGATGGGGTGGCCGGTGCGGAATTCCTCCAAGCGCAGCGAGGGGAAAGTGGAACTGTTCACCAGCCTGTTATTGCCATGAAAGCCCCTCGTCCAGCCCCTCGTCCAGCGCCGTGCAAGCCGGGGTTTACCCTGGTGGAACTGATGGTCGTGATGGCAGTGCTGAGCATCTTTCTGGTGATCACGGCCATCGTGAGTCGGAATGCCGTTGATTTGCACAGCGCGACCAAGGCCCGGATCATTGCCGAGCGGAATTCGGCCGCGTTCATGCGCCAGTTCGGGGCCGACCTCGCGCAGCGGGTCAATCATCTCGACGCGCGGATCAGGATCGGGAAATTTGTTGGCAACGACGGGATTTCACTGTTGACGCAGCGGCAGGGCTACACCCTGCGGGAGGTCGCGGCGGACCGGCAGGTTTCGTTGGTGAGTTACCGCGTCAAGCGCCACCTGCTCGAGCGGGCGGCCAGCGGCTACGGCTTCGGCACGATGCTGGAACGCCCAGCCGAGAAGGCGGGAACCCTGGCCTTGGAACTCGTGCCTGCCGAGGGACCGGAAGACCCCGATGTCCAGGCCTTCCAAGTGATTGCGCCGGGCATCATCCGCCTGGAGTTGTCGTTTCTCGTCCGCGAGGGGAAAACATGGGTGCTGCGGGCCGTGCCGCCGCAGGACCAGCAGCAAATCCAACAGGTAATCGCCACCGTGGCCGTCCTCGATCCGGACCGCAGCCGCATGCTCGACGAGCGCAAGTTCGGGTTGATCGCCGCGGAATTTCCGGATGCGGTCGATGACGAGCTGCCTCTGACAAAATGGGCCGCCGTCGCCCCGAACCTGACCCGCAGGTTGCCGCAAATCGCCCGCACCGCGCTCCAACAAGTCCGGGTGTACCAAGGGGTCTTCACCCTGCCCAACCAGAACCCGCTGCCATGAAAGGTGTCCTCAGTAGCATTGGCACACGCCGCACCCGGCCGCCGGGAATTTCCCTGGTGGTGGTGATCAGTCTGGTCGGCTTGCTGACCTTGCTCGCCGTCTCGCTGCTGACCCTGGTGTCGCTCAGTCGCCAAACCAATCACTTGGAAGCCGAATCCCGGAAAGCCGAAATGCTCGCCCAGGCCGCCTTCAACACCATGCTGGCCGACTTGAACGACGAAATGGAGAAAGGCTCGACCAAAGTGGTGCTCAAGAAACTGCCGGACGGGACGACTTACCGCCAGTACGACCTGACCACGCGCCGCAGCGGGATGCGCGTCACGGCGGCCTTGCGCACGGGGGTGCCGGCGACCGGTACCCTGCTCAAGCAAAGCCAGCCGGACAAGCCGTTCCATACCTGGCCGGGTGCGCCGCCAACCCGCGCCTCGGAGGTGGCCACCGGCCCGGAGCCGCTGCCGGCGACGCAGTGGAACCTCCCGCAGTTGCTGGCCCCAAGCGAAACCTTCAACGACGCCACCGCTCCCACTTGGATCTACGTTTCCCGCGATGGCAGCAACCCGCTGGATTTCAGCGCCGAAATCAAACAACCGGAGACCTCCGGCGCGACCAACCCGAAGTTTGTCATCGGTCGCTATGCCTATAACCTCTACGACACCTCGGGGTTGTTAGACATCAATGTCGCCGGCCATCCCGATGACCAACCCGGCGCGGAACGGGTGGGCAGCAAGGGCTCGCTGACGATGGCGGAACTGGCGGGGCTGCCCGGCATGAGTGCCACCGCAGCGGCCAAACTCGCGGCCTGGAAACACGAATGGGCGGCCAGCACCCCGGAGCGCACCGAGGAGTACCTCCGGCTTTCGGAAGGCAGCGGCTGGCGGCGGATGTACGACAATGACAACCTCTTCCTGAGTCGGCAGGACCTGCTGGACTTCGCCAAGAAACAACCCGCCACCCTCCCGCCCATCACCCTGCCGTTCCTCACCCATTTTTCGCGCGATCTGAATGCGCCGACCCATCGCCCCAACCCGAGCCGGCCGAAAATCGCCCGCAACTCGGCCGGCGGCGGCAACGACGCCTTCGGCGCCGACGATGCCGTCAACCCCGATCTAACGGCTTACGATGCGAAGCGCCAACGCCAACTCCTGCCGCGCCGCTTCCCGCTCGAGCGCTTGAAATGGGTCGCCACCCCCACCGGCAAAGGCCCCCTCGACCCGGAAAAAGCGGAACGCTTCTTCGGCCTGAAATGGGAAGGCACCTACTGGAAATACGTCCACGCCCGCACCAACGGCGACCTCTACACCCTGCAGGACGTGCCCGCCGAGCGCGAGGCGGACTTTTTCGAGATCCTCCGTGCCACCGTGCTCGCCGGCAGCCTCGGCCGCCAATTCGCCGCCAAAGGTCATGATGCCATCGATCAACAACTCTCGATGCATCAACTCGGCGGGGTGGATGGCTCGGTCAACCTCAACATCATGGAACTCGGCGCCTGCATCATCGACCAATACGATGCCGACAGCTACCCGACTGGCATCCTGCTCCCCGGTCCGGTGCGGCCCTATTTCGCCTTCGGCAAGGAGGACGTGCCCTACCTGTGCCGCACGATGGTGATTCCCTTCCGCGGCAAGCCGCTGCCGGCCGTCGCGATCTATTATGACGACGGCAAGGCGGCCCCCACCGAGGCCTACGAGGCCTCGATGGTCCTGCAACCGATGCTGTGGCGGCTCCATCAGGTGGCCAAGACCTACGATGGGCCGACCCGGTTCCGGATCAATCCCCAACACATCGACCTGGCCGGCGGCTCGGTGTTCTATCTGGTGAGCGGCTGGGCGGTCCCCGGCAAGGGCGCCAAACCGGGCTGGCCCGACCGCGGCAGCGCGGGCGACTACACTTACTGGGGTGGCCCGAACTACCGGCAAGTCAATCCGGAGCTGTTTCCCAAGAC
Source organism: Verrucomicrobiota bacterium (assembly GCA_026397725.1). Lineage (GTDB taxonomy): Bacteria > Verrucomicrobiota > Verrucomicrobiia > Verrucomicrobiales > Akkermansiaceae > Luteolibacter. The sequence goes on from JAPLUI010000246.1 coordinate 14,507, forward strand.
CTTCCGCGGCGACGAGTATATCGAGGTCGAGGTGCCCAAGGACTCCACCGCCTTCCGCGAACCACAGTCGGTCCACTCGCCCGAGCACGGCGCCATCGCCGGGTACTCGCTCGGTGGCAATGTGGCACCGATCGACGTCCGCCCGGCCGACCTCCGCTGGGGCGGCTTGCCTAACACCTTCACGAAGGTCAGCGGCTTCCTGGTCGGCCACGCGGTCAACGCCCGCATCGAAAACAATCCGCCTAACGACACCAGCAGTTGGGTCCGGCTGGGCGTCGGCTTTTTCCGCGGCGATCCGATCGAAATCGTGATGCAATACCAGGGGCCCGATGGGGTCTGGCGGCCCTATCAACGGGCGGAGTTCACGTACAAGAGCAACTGGGGCGACCACTTCATCGGGCGGGATCCGAACTGGAAGACGGAAGCCTTCTGTTGGGCCTCCTATTTGATCGATCCGCGCACCGCACGCTTCGGCGGGCTGGCCACGGTGCTCGCCAGCGGCACCCACATCACGGATTGGACCACCCTGCACCCGCTGATGTATTGGCCCGAGGGCGCGGCGCTGGCCTTTGGCAAGCTGCGCGAACAGGGGGTTCGGCCGGGCTGGACCGGTCCGGCCCCCGGCATCGGCTGGAATGATGACTCCCACAGTTCCTACAACTGGTATGATCCGTTGAACCCGGGGGCGGTGGCGGAAAACAACGCGCTCGCCTGGGGCGAACAGTTCACCTTCGCCTACAAGGATCCCGACAACGTGATGCGGCCCGGCGTGGCGGCGGTCAACGAGTACAACCGCAGCATGTTCCTTGGCAATCCGATGTGTACCCGCTACCAGCTCGGCACGACCGGCAAGCTGACCAAAGGCGAATCGATGGCCGGCCGGCCGCTGATCCTCAACCGCCAGTTCCGCGCGGTGGCGGAACTCGCCTATGCGTTCCGCGGCACCCCGTGGCGGGACATCGATTTCCTGAACTCAACCTCGCCGGACTCCGGGCTGCTGGATGTGTTCTGCCTCTACGAAAATCCTGACGAGGACAAGCTCACCGCCGAAGAGTTGCGCAAACGCCCGGCCCAGGTGGTGGCCGGTCGCGTCAACCTCAATGCGGCCGGGCCCGAGGTGATCGCCGCCTTGCTCAGCGGCACCGCCCGCGATGAGGGGAATTATATCACTGCGGCGGAAGCTCCCGCGCTGGCCAACCTGTTGGTCAAATCCATCCGCTCGACGGCGACCACCGCCGGCCCGATCCTGTCCAAGGCGGAGTTGGTCTCCCGCCCGGCGGGTACCGGCACCGCCACCAGCCTGATCACCACCCTCTCCGACGCGTTCCAGAAGCCCGAAGACCGCTCGATCAGCGGCCGGCGCCAGGCGGTGGCCCGCGCCCTGTCCGACGGCACCACCGTCCGGGCCTGGAACTTCACGCTCGATCTGGTGGCCCAAAGCGGCCAGTTCCCCTCCGCCGCCAACAGCCTGAAGGAATTCAAGGCGTCCGCCGAACGGCGTTACTGGATCCACTTCGCCGTGGACCGCATCACCGGGCTGCTGCTAGACGTGCAATGGGAGGCGGTGAAACAATGAGCCATCCAATCCCTGACCTTTTTTTGTCCCATGCAACATGATCCGACCCATCGCCGTGGCCTTGCCACCCTGCTGCTGCTATTGGCGGCCAGCCCCGCCACCGCCCAGGAGGCCCCGGCGGAACACCCTGCGCCAAAACCCGCGCTGGTAACCAAGCCCGGCCAAGCCGCGCCCCGGACGCCGCTGATCCCCCGAGCCCCCAGCCGCGCGGAATGGACGGTGCGCTTCACCACGGATTTTTCCGCAGCCGAGGACGCCACCGCCGGGCGGGAACCGGCCGCCGCGGCCATCGGCCAACTGCGCACGGCCCGCTCGATCCAGTTCTCCAAGGACTCCGAAGCGCAGGCCTACCGGCTGCGCACCCAGTGGAGCGACGGTGATTCCGAGGACGAGTGGATCGTGATGGGCAGCCACGTCGCTGAACGCGCCGGCCACCGTGGCCTCTACATCGTTGGCAGCGAGTCGGCCACCGCGCAGGAGTTGGGCCGCTCGGACTTCCCGGAACTGGCGTGGGTCGAGCTGTCGCACTTCCGCGGTTTGAAGAGCTACAAGGGCAAGCCGGCCTTTATGTTCAGCGTGCCGTTTGACCAGAAGCGCTTGTCCGGCGACCAGGCCCAGATCATGGCCTTTGTCAGGCGTTCGGACGCGAGCGCAACGCCCACCAAGGTGTTCAAACCCAAGGTGCAGGAGGTCGTCCTCTATCTGGATGCAGTGACCCAGTTGCCACTGGAATACAACGATGGCATGACCCTCCGCCGTTATACCTTCAGACAACCGTCGGAATCCCGCCTGCAGCCGCCGGCCCAGATTCTAACCTTCCTGCGGGCCCGCAGCGAGGCGCTGCGGGTGCGCCTGACCCCACCCGCCGGACCCGGGCAACCGTGAGCCGGCGGCTGATATTATGATCCGGACTCGGAATCTCTCAGGTAGGGGGCGTGCCAACGTCCCGTGGTACTGAATGAATGAAACGTAAAGTTATGTATTGTCGCTCTTTCCTCGCCATCCTCGCCGCCACCACTGCCCTGGTGCATGCCCAGCAAAACGTCACGGTGGTGGCCGTGGACCCGGCGGACCGGCTCGCCGGCAGCACCGTGTTGGGGGAATGGGCCAGCGCTGGCAACACCGATGGCTGGACGGGCTCCAACGTCACCGGACTGGCAGCGGCCGGCGGCTATCTAACTGGCGACGACACTGCGGCGACGCTCGATGCTTCCATCAGCCGCACGACCATCGCCAGCGGGCCGGATTTGGATCTGGGCTTCAATGATTATCTACAACTCCGCCTCAAGCTGCCGGCCGCCTATGCCGGGGAGGTGACATTCGAGTATGGCACCACGGTCAATCCCGGCTTTGCCACGACCCGGGTCTTCGTCCTGCCGGCCGCCAGCATGCTCAAGGATGGGGCCTTTCACACCTACCGGCTCGATTTGGGCTTGGAGGTGTGGTGGCGCGACTCGCTGCGCGATCTGCGGGTCACGCCGCTGGTGGCGGCCACCGGCCACTTCGAGATCGACTATGTGGAAGTCGGTGATGTGGCGGGCACGGCGCCCTTACTCAATCTGGACACGAATTTCAAAGCCGGTCTAACCGCAACGAACACCACCCGGCTGGAGAGCAAGCATGTCTGCGTCTGGTCGGATCCGGCGGACACCACCTTCACCACGGCCCATGCCCGCCGGGCACTGCGGATGTGCGAGGAAAGCTATCAGGTGTTTTGCCGCAAGCTCGGCTACAACGAACCCTTCCGGGAGTTCAACTCCACCACCACCCCGCGCTACAAGATCAATTTCCTGACCTGGTATGATGGCTTCTGGGCCGGCGGTTATGCCAACCGCGGCCACTTGAACATCGGCTCGGGTGGCTTGGCCGACGAAGGCTGGGGCAACCCGGCACCCCATGAGTTCGGGCATGTCGTACAAATGGCGCAGCCGGGCGCGCTCGCCGGCGGACATTGGGAAAGCCATGCCAACTACCTCCGGGCGGGACGCAACCTGCATTTTTACCCGGCGATTCCGGGGGCCATCCCGGCCCTCGACAATCTAACGGGCAACTCCAACTACCGGCCCGACCACAAGCGCCACATCTATGCCGATCAGCGTTACTATCTGTCGCTGGACGACTACGGCACGCAGTTCGGCCTGCCCGCGAACTACGCTGCGACCATCTGGCGTGAGGGCGCGTCCGACCAGACCCTGATCGAGAAACTGGCGCCAGCCTTGCCGCTCGGCACCTCGGTGAAAGACGTGGCCTGCGAGTGCCTGAAACACTGGCCGATGCTCGACTTCGTGGAGAAAACCCGCATCCGGTCCCAACATTGGGGCACCACTGCGAATCGCGCGTCGCACTTCTGGAATCAGGGCGCACAGCTCATTCCGCAGCAAGACCGGCCCGGTTGGTGGCGGGTGCCGCTGGAACGGGCGCCGGATCGCTGGGCCTATCAAATGCATGACCTCAGCGCCAGCGCGGGAGCCACGATCAGCGCCGAAGTCCGCGGCTTGGATTTGCCCGGCACCGATGAGGATTGGCGCTGGTGCTTCGCGGCAATCTCGGCCGGGGATGTGGTCCGCTATTCGCCGGTCTGGGCACCGGGCACGCAGAGCTTCGCGCTGACTGCCGGCGAGACCCAGGTGTTGCTCATTGTCACGGCGACGCCGGGCAGCACGGCGCTGGATCTGGAGAGCCTGAGCAACACCAAACCCGTGGATAAGCACGCCGACCGCTTGCGCTATGCCTACGAAGTCCGGTTGGTGAATGTCACGCCTGCCGTCCATCAATACGGCGTCGCCAATCCGTCCGGCTATCACACCCATCCCAATGGCGGCGGCATCGTCGGACCCTCGGCCACGGTGGCGGCGACGGCCTATGTCGGACCGTATGCCAAGGTGGTCGGTTCGGCCAGGGTGTTAGCCACGGCTCGCGTGGAGGACTATGCCGTCATCCAAGGCACGGCCACCGTCCAAGGTAGCGCCGTGATCAGCGGCTCGGCCTTGATTGAGGGCAACGCGTTGATCGAAGGCGCGGCCCGGGTGCGGGACCGGGCGCATGTGTCCAACGGTGCGGCCGTCCGCGGCCGGGCCTTGATCAGCGGCTATGCCAACCTCGAGAACACCACCGTGACGGATGATGCCGTGGTGCGGGGCTGCGCCTATCCATTCGGCGGCACCCTCAGTGGCACGGCCGTCATGGATCATGATTACTCAATGGACTGGAGTGTGAGCAGCGGCGTACACTTCAGTCATATTCCCTGGGGCGGGTGGTGGGATGCCTACTATGCGCAGACCCTCCGCACGCCCCGCGGGCTGGTCGCGAGCTATCGCACCCAGGAAGCCGACGGCGAACAGTGGTGGGATGAGTTCGGCGCGCTCCATGCCCAACTGCGCGGCTCGCCGTTGCGGGTCACGGATGCGGCGATGGGTTCCGCCGTGATGGTCTTCGATGGTGCCGACGATTACGCCGCGTTGGATAGAAGTGTCGCCGACACCCCGCTGTTCTCCTTTTCGGGTTGGGTCAAGCCGGCCAATGTCAGCGGCACCACGGAGCCACTGCTCTTCCTTGGCAGCAGCGCAACCAAGGCCCTCAAACTGATGCGAAATGCCACGGGCCAAGCAGTCTTCACCATCAGCGATGGCAGCACCACCCGCACGCTCACCAGCACCAGCGTGCTGCCGGCCAATGAGTGGCGCAACGTCGCCGTCACCCTCGATGGCAGCACCGGCAGGCTCTATCTCGGCGGCGTCGCGGAAGCCTCCGCCGCCATCACCCTCACCCCGCTCAGCGTGCTGGCCGCTAACAATGGCACCGCCACGCAGGCGAATTATCTCGGCCGCGATTGGGCGGGCGGCCTGTTCAAGGGTGGCTTTGATGACCTGCGTTTCTACAATGTGGCCATGACCGCCGCCGAGGTGCGGGCGGAAGCGTCACGCCACGGCGATATGATCGGCCAGTTCTCCCCCACCGCCGCCACCGATTTCAACGGCACCACCACCACCGCCGAAAGCGGCGTGCGCAACGGCCGCGTCCGCACGCTCAGCGCCTGGGTGAAACCCCGCACCTCGGATGATGTCAGCAACTACGAAGCCATCTTCGATAGCGATGACGAACTGGGCGGCCCCCAGGGCGGTGGCCTCGGCCTCGACGCCGGCAAGTGGGTCGCGCGGCTCGATAACGTCGGCAACTGGGCGACCAACGTGACTGCCACGTTAGGCAAATGGCAGCATGTCGCGCTCGCCTTCAATGGCACCACCGCCACGCTTTATATCAATGGCGTGCAGGCCGCCGCCCGCAGTTACTCCGGCCCGGGCGATGATACGGCGGCGGCCGGCAAGTGCTACCGCCTCGGCTTCTCACAGACCTCGGATGACGTCGCCACCCGGCAGTATTTTGATGGGCTCATCCTCAATGCCCGCGTTTACGACCGCGCTCTGACCGCTGCCCAAATCGTGCTCGACAGCGATGGGGACGGGGTGAATGACAACGTCGAGGCGGACTTCGGCAGCAACCCGCTCGATGCGCAAAGCCTGCCCGCACTGCAGACCATTGCCGGCCAGGTCACCACCACCACCGGCACGGGCCTTGCCGGGGTCACGGTGTGGTTCGCCGAAACCCCGGACGCCGTCACCCATGGCACCCTCACCGCCACCACCGACGGCAGTGGCAATTACAGCAAGGGCGTGACCGCCGGCACTTGGTATGTCGTCGCCGCCGGCGCGGGCTACAGTGCGGGCATCGAACGGACGCTGGTCGTGACCACCGCGAATCTATCCGGCATCGACTTTGCCCTCTCGCCTTATGCCGGGGTCAGCGGTCGCGTCACGCAGCGTGGCACCGGCAGCGCGGTCACCGGTGCCAGCGTGTATTTCTCCCGGTCCGCCGGGGCCGCAAGTGCCCCCGCCTTCACCGCCACGACGGATGGCAATGGCGACTATACTCAGGCCCTGCCCGATGGGCTCTGGTATGTTGCCGCCGGTACTGCGGGTTCCTATGTCTCCACTGACAAGACCATCACGCTCAGTGGCACTTCGTTCGGCAGCATCAACTTCGCACTTCTCACCCGCAGCATCCCGCGCACCTCTGACCTGCTGTTTTCCGTCATGACCGAGAGCCTGCCCGCCAGCGGCGCCACCGGCAATTGGCCGACCTATCAACCTGCCGGCCAGACCCTAACGCAAATGGGGAGTCCCACGGTGGAGACGATCAGCGGCGTGAAATGGGTGAAAAACAACCGCATGACCTCCAGCGATGGGTTCCGGCAGGCAACCTATCCGGGCGCGATTCCCTGCAACGGGGTCACCATCATCGCGGCGGTCAGGCCGACGTATTGCACGCCGGGTGGCGAGGCCCGCGGCGAGGTGGTGGACATCTTCTATGACCGGCTGGCCCTGGCCGTCAGCCACAGCGATGGCCGCATCATGGTGTGCCGGAACCGATGGAACGACTGGGGCCCCGCCATTCCTAACAACACGGCCGTGGTCCTGAGCCTGGTGGTCCAACCGAATGGCTCCTACGTGGTGTACTCCAACGGCGTGCAGGTGATGAGCGGCGGGGCCGACGGCGACTTCAGCACCCAGATGGTTCCCACCGGCAGCGAGGGCTTCAAGAAGTCCGTCAACCTCGGCCGCAACGATCCCGACGGCTGGAGCGCCTTCAACGGCAACCTCGGCGATGTCTTCGTGTACCAGGTCGCCCTAACCGGTGCCGAGCGCCAGCAACTCGAGGCGGATGTCTCGGCCAGGTTCGTCGCGCCGGATTATACGGTGAACGTCACCGCCGGCGCGGGTGGCACGATCAATCCCATGGGTGCGGTCACCATCAACCCCGGCGGCAGCCAGACTTTCACCATCACCCCGCTGGCGGGTTTTTCTATCAGCGCGGTGACCGTCGATGGCGTCCCGCAAGGCACGCTTGGCAGTTATACGTTTGCCAACGTTACTGCGAACCACACGCTCAACGCCACCTTCACGGAGGTCGTCGGCCCGCCGACCATTACGCTGGCCCGCCACGCCGGCACCGCCAGTTCATCTATCTACGGGGATGCCTTGAGCTTCGATGTGACCGTGACCGGCACCCCCATCCCGACGGGCACCGTGACCCTAACGGACGATGGCGCGGTCATCGGCAGCGGCAGCCTCGCCGGCGGCACCTGCACCCTCACCCCCGCCCTCGCCGCGCTGGCAGTCGGCAGCCACGCCAACCTGGTGGCCGTCTATGCCGG
>JAPLUI010000570.1 GCA_026397725.1 Verrucomicrobiota bacterium
GCTCCTCGAACAACTCAACGAAATGGAAATCACCTTTCCGGGAACCGAACTGATCATGCGCTACTCTCTGTTAGGCTCACCCGCCGCCGACGATTCCTAACACAGTGTCACCATCACTTCACAGAGGTAAGGAGTCCTGAGCCAAGGTCTGGTGTGCGGTGGGAAGGGCGCAGCCAGCCACCCCACTGTGGCTCAACCGGGAGAGCTGCGGCTACACCATGCTTCACGCCGAAGATTTCAACATTCAACATTCAACTTCCAACATTCAATGATCAAGTAAGACCAAGAATTGTCACAGCCGCGTCCATTCATATACCTGAAATCAAGACATGACCCCACAGCGGCACTGCTGCCACCCGAAATCAGGCGCGGATGATTCACGAATTCGTCTGAAACGACAACAAGTGCCAACTCATTTTCCGCCGGGATCAGGAACCGTGAGCCTCAGGCGCGTGGTAGCGGGCCAGGTGGGCCTGCCATTGGCAGGTCCGTTCGCGGAGATTTCCTTCCGGCTCGCGTTGCAGCGCTTCTGCAACAGTTACTACTCAGGTTCCAAAGAATTCATGGCAGAATCATTTTTCAAGAGTCTTGAGGGGGATTCATCACTGGTCGGCCTGTCTGCGTGCGGATGCACACAGACAGGGGTTGATCCAATGACCTTTTCCAATTCTGAAATGATTCTGCCATCAATGATTCTGCCAAACCTGAGTAGTAGCCTGCAACCTTCTGTTCCGAGCCCTCGGCCCGGCCGCTGGCTCTTGCAACTGCCTTCACCACCAAACCAATTTCCTAGCAGCCGTATTGAAACGGTGACGTGACCGCGTGCCCGGTCATGCGGTCCAGCGCCTTGCTCAGAGCATTGCGTAGTGCATCGCTGGCTGTTGACGGACCAGATGTTGCTCAGCCACGTTGGCCAGGCGCAAGAGGAGAGGTTCCTCCCAGTGACGTCCGATCGCCTGGATTCCGCATGGGAGTCCCGGACCGACGTAGCCTGCGGGAAACGAGATCGCGGGCAGTCCGCAGAAATTCCCGCAGACGACAAACCGCATGAGTTCCGTTAGCATGCTCATGTCGGATTCTCCGTAAGGCACCGTGCGGGGATCAAGATAAGGCGGCGGGCAGGCGGTGGTCGGGGTCATCACGGCGTCCACCTCGGAGAGAACGCGATGCCATTCGCGCAAGGCCTCGGTGCGGATACGCTGGGCCCGCACGTAGTCGCGACTGGTGAATTGCCGCGCCAGGGCCAGGTTCAGCCGGGTGGCGTGGCCGAAGTCCTTCCGATGTGCTTCGTAGTACGGTTCCATCGCGGTCGCCATTTCTGTGAGAATCGTGATCGCATGGCCCACTCGCGTCGCCTCCAGCCCGGCGATCGAGATTTCCTTGATAACGGCACCAGCCTGCTCAAGGACCCGCAGGGTTGCCTTACAACATTGGACAAGCTCTGGCGACGCATCCTCAAACCAAGGTCGGTAGATGCCCAGGGTGATGCCGGTCAGGTCGCGGTTGTGGAAGTCCTGCAGGTGAACCGGTGGTTGACCAAGCGTCATCGGGTCCTGCGGATCCCTGCCGGAACAGATCACGTAGCCGATGGCGGTGTCCAGTGCCGTGGCCCCCAGCGGCCCCACATGGGCCACGCTCCAGCACAGGGGGGCGGCACCGAATTCGCTGATGCGGCCAAAGGTCGGCTTCAGTCCGACGATCCCACAATGGGCCGCCGGTATCCGGATCGAGCCGCCGCCGTCAGCGCCGATGGCCAGCGGGACCATGCCACTGGCCACGGCCGCCCCGCTGCCACCCGATGAGCCGCCAGCATCGTGATCCAAGTGATAGGGATTCCGCGCGAAACCATGCAGCGGGTTGTTACCGGTGGGAGAGATGCCCAGTTCGAACATGTTGGCCTTGCCGATCAGGAGTGCTCCGGCGGCCCGCAATCGCGCCACCACCGTGGCGTCCTGTCGAGGAACCTCCTGCCCAAGGAAACGGGTGCCGACCTGAGTGGTATATGGCGGCATGTCCAGCTCGTCCTTGATCGCCACCGGCACTCCCTCGAGCAGGCTTCGCGCCCGGCCCCGGGCGAGGCGCTCTGCGCTTTCGGCCGCTTGTTTCCGGAGGTCTTCAGCATCGCACTTGATGATCCCGCGGAGCGGTGGATCAGCACGGTTGGAGGCTTCGACCGCATCAATGATCTTGCGGCCCACCTGTTCCGGGGAAGCACTTTGATCCCGATACGCTCGCGCGTAATCGGTGATCGAGGCAAAGCAAAATCCCGACGGGGCGGTCTTGGCCGCGTCGCGAACCACGGCTTCCACGACGGCCGCGCCTTCCTGCTCCGGCGCTGGAACCAGCGGTTCACGCGATGCGACCAGCGGATAGGTGGTGGGAGCGGCCTGCGGGGTCCCTTGGCGAAACTCCTTAACCCCGGTATCCCTGAGCAGACTTGGTAGCAAGAGTGGGCGGAAGAACTTACTCTCCATCATCGCCGTAATCAGCCGCAGCCCCACACCGCGGAGCCTTGGTACCCTAACGTGTTTTAGATCGTAGGCCATAAATCGTTTCAATTCCTCCGCGCCCGGAAGTAGCGCTGCGGGATGTTCTCGGTGGAGTAGAAGCGGGTGATGACGCCACCCGTGCCGGTGATGTCCGGCTCGACCGTGCTCCATTCGTTCAGGTCCGTGGAACCCTCGATCCGGTAGCTCACGCCGCTGGCGGCATTGAAGCGGAATTCCACCGCCGTGCGGATGGAGGAAACCGCGTCGGGCGTGCTGGTGGCGGAGGCGGGGTCGAAGCCGGTGTTCACCTCGAACCAATCGTCGAAGCCATCGCCGTCCGTGTCCTTGAGCGAGGGATTGCTATGGTACACCTCCACTTCCACGCGGTCGTTGAGGCCATCGCCATCCGTATCGGTTAGGAGCGGGCTGGAGTGGTGGATGTTGACTTCCGCGCCGTCGGTTAGGCCGTCGCCATCGGTATCTTCCAACACCGGGTTGGAGTGGATGGTGTCGAGTTCCTGGCTGTCGGTGAGGCCATCGGCATCGGTGTCCGGATCGAGCGGATCGAGACCGACGCGCTCGAATAGGTAGCCGGCGGCGGCGTAAGTTTCCATGGTGTCCGCCCATTTGGTGGAGTTCTCCATGATGACGACGTGGTTCTCGCCCGTGCCGCCGCTGGGTTCTCCGGTTAGCCACTGGTGGTAGGTGGCGGTGCTGCCAGCCGTCCACAGCCAGGTGCCCTCGGTGGCGGCATCGGACAAGCCGATCCACAGGTAGCCTTGGGTCGTCTGGCGGGCTTTGTTAGCCATGCGGGAGTAGTCGGCGGCATTCGGGAAACTGGCGACCCGGCCGCGTTTGGCGGCGGCATCGGCGGCGGCCTGCGGATAGGTGAAGGAACCGGAAACCAGCGCGAAGAAACTAGCGGCATAGTTGATTTCGGCGCCGTCGCTCAGGCCATCGCCGTCGGTGTCGGCCTTGAGCGGATCGGTGCCGTGTTGGGTGATTTCGGCGAGGTTCGTTAGGCCGTCGGTGTCGAGGTCCTCCTGTGCGTCGCCGGTGCCGTCGCCATCGCTGTCGGCGAGTTTCGGGTTGGTGTGGGTGAGGTTCACTTCCTGCGAATCGTTGAGGCCGTCACCGTCTGTGTCAGCCATGAAGGGATTGGTGCCGGCGGTTTGCTCTTGGCTGTCATTGAGGCCGTCGCCATCGGCATCGGCGACTTTCGGGTCGGTGGCATAGCCGGTTTCCAGCAGGTAGCCATCCCGGACGGTGGTGGGGCTGCGGTCATACCACTTGCCGATTTCCGCGCCGGCCCCGCCGCTCACTTCGGCGTAGTCGAGCGTGTTGCCGACGGTGGTACTCGGGCGGCTGGCGGCCCATTGCTGGAACGAGAACGCCTCGCCATTCACCCAGGTCCAAGTGCCATCCACTGCCGCGTCGCTTGCGCCGATCCAGAGCCCGGTGTAATCGTCCAGCGCATTCGCCCCCAGCGTTTCCATGGCGCGGTTCCAACGGTGCTCGTCCGGGAACGACGCCAGGTCGCCACCACGGGACCGGGCATCGGCGCGGGCCTGCTGCCAGGTGAAACTTCCGGCGATGATGGAGAAGCGCCCGAGCCCGACTTCCCAACCATCGGACAGGCCATCGCCATCGGTATCCGCAAGCGCTGGATCGGTGTCGTAAACGACCGCTTCCAGATAGGTGCTCACGCCGTCGGTATCGCCGTCGGTGGTGTCGGGCGCGAAGTTGGCGGTCACAGTCTTGGGGTTGTCCATGACCAGGCTGAGCGGATTCGCCGTGCCGCTGGCATCGCCGGACCAAGCGGTGAACGCATAGCCGGGTGCGGCGGTGGCGGTAAGGGTGGCGGTGCTGCCGGGCGTGTAGTCACCCGCGCCGGTGACGGTGCCGTGCTGGACGGTGGTGGTGAGGGCCACCTTGGCGCGAGTGTCCACCACCACATTGACAGTAATCGCGAAACCGGAACCGGCCTCGGCGGCTGGAATGGCTAACAACAGGCAGGCGGTCAGCGGGAGGAGCAGGGTCTGGTTCATGGTCGTGGTGTCTCTAACGGATTCTTAAAAAATATCGCGGCAAGGGGCGCGGCCCCTTGACACAGTGGTTGTTTTCGGCATTCGTCATTCGTCATTCGTCTCATTTGTCATTTCTTCCCCTGCTTTACTCCCTTCACTCCATTGCTGCGCTCGCTACCGCTCACTTGCTATTCCGTTCCGTTCGTTCCGCTCCCGCCTGCTGCTAGGGGACTGAACTGCGGGCAGGGCGGAAGCCCACGCCGTTGTACGAGACGGCCGGGTAGAAGAAGTTGAAGCGGTGCGCCGCACGGCAGTAGAACGCGATGCTGTCCCAACTGCCGCCCCGGAACACCCGGTCCGAGCCCGACGACGCACCCCGCGGATCGGTCTGTGCGCCGGAAGCGTAAGTGCCATACCAGTCCCAGCACCACTCCCAAACGTTTCCCGCCATATCTTGCAAGCCATAGCCGTTGGCGGTGAAACTACCCACGGGCGAGGTATAAGGTGCGCTGCCGGTGCCGTAGGTCGGATGATAACCCCGAGTCGGGCTGATGTCGTAGCCGTAACCGGCTTCGCTGTAATAGTTCGCCTGGGTGTGGGAGATGGTGTCGCCCCAGGGAAAGCGTTTCCCGCTCAGGCCGCCCCGGGCCGCCTTTTCCCACTCCGCCTCCGTCGGCAGGCGGTAGCCGTTGGCGGCCCAGTTCACGGTCGGCTCGGCGGTGCCGGTTTTCATGACCGCTCCGCTCACCGTGTAGCAGGGCGCGAGTCCTTCTTGCTCGCTGCGGGCATTGCACCACTTGATCACGTCCCACCAGGAAACGCTTTGCACCGGGTGATTGGCCGCCTTGCCGACACCCTCAGCCAAATCCGTGTAGCCGTGGCTGACCGCCCACGTTCTCACCGCATCCCACTCTGCCTTGGTCACTTCGTTCTGGCCCATGTAGAAGGCACTCAAGGTCACTGTCCGGGTCGGAGCATCACTCATCCCATCCAATGAATCACCCATCGTGAAGGCCCCGGCAGGGATGAGGGACATGCCAACCGGAGTATCGGTGGCCGTCACCTTGAAGCGCATCTGCGTGCTGTATTGGCCGAGCCAGTCCGCGCCGGCGTCCCAGGTGATGATTTTGCCGGTGCCAATCGCCACTCCGGCCCCAATCGCCCCGCTCACGGTGGCGGCCGGGACGCTGAAGGTGGTGCCGCCATCGCTGGAAATCTCCAGGGAGACGATGACCGTCGGAGTGTCTGCGGCCACGTCGTAGGAGATGTCCACCAAGTGCGTCCCGGCACGCTGGGCGGCGGTTAGATTGGCGACGACCGGGTCTGCTGCGCGGGCGGCTGCCGGGAGCAGGAGCAAGGCGAGGCCCAAGGCGGAAGCGAGGTTCTTGTTCATGGCGAGTGACAGTGGGGCAGGCGGCGGCAATAAAAGCGGCGTTTTCATGATCGTGAACGGACTGAACTGGAACCGCCGAATGATGGCGTTTGCCCGCCCGGATGCAACAAGAATCGCTCCGGCCCCGCTGCGTCAAGGGGGGGGGCGTCTCGCCCTCCTCAAGGAGCGTGGGCGTCTCGCCCACATTGGCCAATGGGAGGCGAAAGGACGCGAGCTTCGTCACCTTGCTTTCGCTTTTCATTGGCGGTGGGCGAGACGCCCACGCTCCTTGAGGAGGGCGAGACGCCCACGCTCCTTGAAGACTCGCCGGCTAAAGCCAGCGCTCCGGCATGCGGCCCTTCGCGCGCCCCATCGGCCAACTCGTCATCGACCGTGTCCCTGAAACTCCGGAATATTTTGCTAGGTTCGCCAGCATGATGGGGCTATCGTTCTGCCATGGCCGACCGCCACCGAACTCCGTACCTTCAGGTCGTTGATCTCCCAGCACAACGACCGGTCGTTGTGCTACTCCCAAAACCGACCGGGCGGTGAACCATACTGTTGGCTGAAAATAGGATTGCAAACCGTGAATCCGAGAGTAGAATGGAACCGTGAGCGCTGATAATCAAAGAATCACGACGAATCTTCGGCAGTGTGGAGGTCGGCCGTGCATCCGCGGCATGAGAATCCGCGTGACTGACGTATTGGACCTATTGGCAGCCGGATTGAATTTCGAGCAGATTCTGGACGAAATGCCAGATTTGGAGCGAAAAGACATCGTGGCAGCTATTGCCTACGCGGCACAGGGCATCGACCATCCAGTAATCGCGGCATGATCTGGCTCGATGCCCACCTGTCACCGCGGCTCGCCGTATGGATTCGTGAGGGCCTCGGGTACGATGCGGTTGCGATCAGGGATCTTGGGTTGCGCGATGCCGAAGACACCGAGATATTCAGTCGGGGACGAGAGGCGCAGGCGATTATCCTGACCAAAGACAGGGATTTCGCGGAGATGGTCGTTCGGCAGGGAACTCCTCCGGTTGTGATCTGGCTCAGATGCGGCAATGCCTCGGAAGTGTACTTGAAGGGTATCGTCTCTGTCCACTTGGCTGACGCCCTTCAGTTCCTCGAGGCGGGCGAGGAACTGATCGAGATACGAATAAGCAGCCAACAAGTCGCCGCTGCCGACCGGCATCAGCCCGACAATTTCCAACCAACAACGATCCTGCTGCGCCGGCGGCAGGGCTCAGCGTTCGGCTGGCCCAGACGCAGAACCCAGTCCTAGATTGACTGACAAACACCACGGTTATGACCTCAATGAAATTCGGACGAGTTAACGTAGTTGCTGGTGCGCTGGGATTGCTCCTGGCGGGCCTGGGGGGAATGGCCCTTGGCCTCACTTTTGACACATACAGCGTGAAGGATGGCAATCATCTTCTATCGCTCGTTCGCTTTTACCTCCGAGAGGGACACTCACACGGAATGCCCATCGCCCTGTTCAACCTGATGGTAGGTTCGCTTGTGGATCGTTTGGGGCTGGCCGACCGCTCCAAACGTCTGTGCTCGATCACCGCCATGGTCGCCTTGGTGCTGCCATTCGGACTTGCCCTAAAGGGGGCCAGTGGCGCGCTTTCGAGCTTTCCCCCGATTGGACTGATTGGTGTTTTCGGAATGCTCGCCTCGGTTTGTTTTCTTCTTGTGGGTGCGTTCCGGATGCGTTCCGGCGCTGACGGACAGTAACCGAAAGCGGAAATGATCCGAAGCAGCACGTGGCCGCACAAATCGGCTGCAAGCAACGCCGGGATCGCGTCCCGGTTGACAATCGGACATTACTTGCCCGGCGTGCCTGAGCCGTGGCGTTTGGGTACCAGTCCCCGCACTTTAACAATTCAAATCCGGTAGGGTGTCAGAGTAGCAGTCAGCACGCTGCTTTTCAAGGAGCGTGGGCGGCTCGCCCGCCGCCAATGGCAAGCGAAAGCAAGGTGACGTGGCACGCGCTTTCGCCGCTCATTGGCCAATGTGGGCGAGACGCCCACGCTCCTTGAGAACTACGTGTCAGACGAATAGTCAGGAATCCGGTTGACGATGATTGGGGCGGGGTTGGGAGATTGAGTCAGGTTCCTGCCGGGGCCGTCCGCGCCTACCGTCGGGCGCGAGCCGAACACGCGGGAAATCATCGCCTGGCGAGCCGGATGCGGGCAATTCGCCCGTCCGGTGCTGAGGGAGGGCTGGGGCCGCAATGCCCCAACCCTCCCGCGTCCCGCTCCCCCTGGCGGAAATTCTGACTATTTGTCTGACCCATAGTCTCCACTCAGACAAAAACCTCGCCGCCAAGAAAATTCAGGCGATTTGCAGCTTTGTCTCGCCAAAACGATTCGGAGAGCTATGTTCGCGCTTGAGAGGATTTCCCATGAATGCACCTACCATGCCCGATTTCTGCCATGATCCAGCCGGACCACTGCTTTGGAAGGCTCCGTGGCGGCGTTTTTTCCGCCGTTCCAGCCCCCCTTTCCCCCGCAACCCTTCTTTCCCCGCACTGCGAGCCCCGCTTTCGCGCTCTCATGCGTGCCACCCAGGAAAGCAATTTCTTAGCAGGAGGCCTCCGTTGCTCACGGTGGCCGGCAGCGCCGCTGCCGTCGATTCCAACGCGGCGGGTTGCACCCGGGTGAACTTGCCGGGTCGGGTCGTGGGTACCCTAACGGAGTGGCTTGGCACGAGAAAACTATCGACGAGGTGCCCTTTTTTCGGGCTCGTTTTGGGTGCGCTGGTGCTCATCGGCTGCAACCCGAAAACCGGTCGCGACAAGAGTCCGGAAACGCCCAAATCTCCGGTGGGCAGCCCGGTCGCTGAAACGGATCAGGCCGGGGCCTCCGCCTTGGATGCCGATTCGATTCCGGCAATCCCCGATCGTCCGCAGGGTGAGCGGTTTGCGGTCAATGGCACCGAGTTGTATTACGAGATCTTCGGAACAGGCGAACCGTTGCTGTTGCTCCACGGCGGAGCCGCGACGATTGAGAGTTGGTATGCCCAAATCCCCGAGTTTGCCAAGAAATACCGGGTGATCGTGCCCGACTGCCGTGGGCACGGGCGCACCAAGGACGTCGAGGGTCCGATCAATTTCACCCTGATGGCGTCCGATATCGCCGGACTGCTCGATCATCTCGGGATCAAGAGCGTGATGATTGTCGGGTGGAGTGATGGCGGGGTGACCGGTTTTGAATTGGCCATCCGGCATCCGGACTTGGTGAAGAAACTCGTGACCTTTGGGGCGCACAGTCGGCCGCAAGGAATGACCGCTGAGTTCAAGGCCGGGGTGGAAGCCTTCAATCCGGACAACTTCCCGCCGATTCTGGTCAACGGCTACAAGGCGCTGTCGCCCGATGGTCCCGAGCATTGGCCGGTTGTTTTTGCAAAACTGAAAACCATGTGGTTGACTCTCCCCAACTTCACGGAGGACGAGCTGCGCGGGATCCGATGTCCCACGCTGCTGATGGTGGGGGAAACCGATATTGTTCGCGAAGAGGAAAGCAAACGGATCGCCTCGCTGATCCCCAAGTCGCGACTGAAGGTATTGCAGGGTGCCACGCATTATTTTCCCGTTGAGATTCCGGAAATTGTCAACGGGACGATACTCGGATTTTTCGCGGAACCCTGAGTGACGGCCTCCGCGAGCGGATTTCTGGAAGTTTAGTTGGACATCATAATCATGGCTATTAGGAAAGTGACTGGAGATGAGGCCAAATCCTGGCAACATGAGGACAAGTGGCGGGTGCTGTCGCCGTTCCTGCGCCGATACGGCGGAGAAGCCCTTGCATACGCCACCCTTCAAGAGGGCATGGAGTATTTCATCGATGACGAATTGGGCTATATCGCCTTCGCGACGGTGGTACATCCGGTTTTCGCCCGCAAACCCAAGCGGATTGTCCTGTCGGACCCGGTCTGCGCGCGGGACCAGTTTCAGGAGCTGCTCGAACGATTTCTGGCGGACAATCCGAGCGCGGTGTTTGTGGTGATTTCCGAGTATTGCGCCGAGGTGCTGCGGGCGATGGGGTTCAAGGTGAATTGCATCGGGCCCGAACCGGTCCTGCCGGTCCAGACCTACAACACCAACGGCAATTGGAAGGATCTGGACATGATCAAGCGGGCCCGCAACGAAGCCAAACGGGAGGCTATCGTCATCCGTGAAGAGGAGATCGAGAACATCGACCCCGAGCAACTCGAGGCGGTTTCCTCGAGGTGGCGGGGCACCAAGATTCTCAATGACCGCGAAATCTGGGTCTATGCCCGACGGCCGGTTTGGCGAGCCGAGCCGGATGTGAGGAAGTTCGTCGCCTATGACAGGCAGGGGGAAATCGTGGGCTTCGTGTTCTATGATCCCGTCTATCGCGATGGCAACGTGGTCGGTTATTCAGCCAACATCTCCCGTTGCGACGAATCCAGATACGGGCGGCTGGCCACGGCGATCCACATGGTGGCGGTTGATCTGTTCCGCAGCGAGGGCAAGGAAACGCTCAATCTGCTTTTGGCGCCATTTGTCAGGTTGAACATTGGCAAATACAATGACGACCGGATCACCCGACTCTTTTTCGAACTGAGCGAGAAATTCGGGAATCAGATCTATAATTTCAAGGGACTGGCCTTCCATAAGTCGAAGTACCGGGTCATCGAGAAGCCGCTTTACCTGGCCTCGCGGAGCTGGTTCCCATCCAACGACGTCTATCTCGCGTATCTGACGTCGGACATCACCCGGAGTTACTTCGGGACCATGTTCATGCTGATCAAGGGGATCATCAGCGAGGTGTTCAGGAAAGCATCGGAAAAACCACGGGAATCCAAGCAAGATGAAAATGCAAGCAAATAGCCAGTTGGGTATGATCGTCAAATGCCTGCCGCTGCTCGCCCTGAGCGCGGCGGGACCGGCGCTGGCCGGGGAATCGAAGGCGCCGCAGGCGGAGCAATCCAAAATGCGGGAGTGGTTGGAAGGGGACTATCTGCTCGGTGATTGGAACGGCCTGCGAACCGATCTCTCGAAGCGCGGAATCGATTTCGAATGCTTCTATTTCGGGTCGATGCCGAGCAATCTCTCCGGTGGCATCAAAACGGGCACCGCCTATCAAGGGGCGCTGCTCACGACATTGGGGCTTCGATCCAAGGAACTCCTTGGTTACGACGGCGGCGATTTTTTCCTGAGCGCTGCCTGGCTGAACGGGCAGGAGGACTTTTCCAAGGAACACATTGGCGACCTCAACAAGGTGAATCTCACGGATTTCCCCAACATGTTCCGGCTGTGGGAAATGTGGTATTCCCAGCAACTCCTGTCGGGCAAGCTCCTGATCAAGGCCGGGGTCATGTCGGTTGACCGTGACTTCATTGTGCCTGAATACTACAACTCGCTGTCCTCGATCAATTTCATCAACCAGACGTTCTTCTACCCGACGCTGGCATTCAATCTGTACGACATCCCGGGATTTCCGGTTGGCGAGCATTCCCTGCCATCCACGCCGTATGGCGCGCTTGGGCTTTACACGAGGTATAAGCCGACGGCAAGCAGTTACATCCAGGCTGCGGTCTATGATGGGAATCCGGATCTCGGCAGCCATGGCACCAATTTCCGGGTGGCGCAGGATGAAGGCGCGCTGGTCTATCTGGAGACTGGATACCGTTGGAATGCCGCGCCCAGTGAGGCGGGGATGCCTGGCAGTCTGAAGCTGGGAGGATACTATCACACCGATGGGTTCTACGATGTCTCCCAGGGCACCGCCTATGCCATTGGCAATGCCTTTGGAGCCGGGCCGGACCTTCCCAAGGACCATTCAGGAAACTATGGCGGTTACCTGCTGGGGGAACAATACTTGTGGCTGGAGAAAGACCAATCAGATCCTGCCATGCAGGGGACGCTGGCATTTCTCCGGTTGGCGGGCGCACCCAAGGATCGGAATCTCACTCAATTCGAAGTGGGTGGAGGCCTCGTCTTCAAGGGTCTTATCCCGGGCAGGGATTGGGACACGCTGGGCATCGGCGCTTCCTACCTGAAAATAAGCGATGACATCAGTGACGCGGTGGGTGAGGCCAACGCGTCCTACGGCACCGAGTTCAGGCGGCCCGATTACGAGGGCTTGGTCGAGCTTTCCTACAAGGCGCAGATCACCGCATGGTGGACGATTCAGCCAAGTGTGCAGTGGGTGTTGCACCCGGGAGGTCTGACGGACCTGGCCAATCAGCATGACGACGCATTCGCGTTTATTCTGCAAACGACCCTGCGCTTCTGAGGTAACCAAGACCGACGGAGATAAGCGATGACCTTGGAATCGCGGATGGCATCCCAGGTCGCCGTGCAGTCCTGCTCCGACCACCAGCTCCAGCCGGCGCTAAAGCCGTCGAAGTGGGTGTCCGAGATGACGAAAATGGTCACGTCGTTAGGGATCGGGGCGTCGCGGGTGTGGAAGGCCCATAACGGTCCCTTGCTGCAAGAGCTTCCACCATGCCACAGCTAATGTTGCCGGGATTTCCAGACGGCATGATTCGAATCGGTCCGGCACTCGGCATTGTGAAAAAGGGGGGACTCGGTGGCGGCTGCGGCTCGCCAGGCGGGCGTGAATGAATCGACGTTGCGCCAGGCCTTGCGCTTCCCGCCGCACTCCATACCTGCACCTGCCCGGGCGCGAGCCAAAGTCTGGAGTGCGGTGGGAAGGGCGCAA
>JAPLUI010000020.1 GCA_026397725.1 Verrucomicrobiota bacterium
CCTAAATTGGATTTTTTTACCACTAGGATTGGACTGAGGCGAAAAGCTCGTCGGGCACGCCTAACAACTTGAGGGTCGCCCGCTGGCGTTTGGCCACCTCGGAGATGAGCACCGCGCCGGTCGCATAGGACACGGACTTGATGCGCCGCAACTCCAGCATGGCCTCGCGGGGGGTGAGGCGCCGGCCCAACTGGCTGCGGGATGGTTCCAGCTTGGCCTGGATGATGGAGTGCAGGTGCAGCGCCACCAGCAACAGGAAGAGCTTGCCCTCCGCCGTCTCGGAGGAATGCACCCTGATCCGATCATCGTTGAGCGCGTTCTTGAAGTTGTCGATGAGCTTTTCGACCGCGTCGCGCGTGCGGTAGTCGTCGAGCACGTCGCGGGGGGCGCGTTGCGGTTCGTCGGTGAGCACCAGCATGTAGCCGAGGGTATTGAGGTGGCGGGCGATGGCGCCGGCCCGGCGGCGCAGACCCCAGGTGCCGTCTTCGCCGGCCACGGCATCCAGCAGGCGTGCCAGTCCGTGAGGCATCAGCCCGGCCAGTTTGGCCAGGGCCGCGCGGCGGCTCTTGGGCGGGGCTTGGGCAAAGGCGGCTTCGGCCTTTTCCACGGTCTGATAGAAACGGCGTTCCTCCTCGGCGCGGCGCGTGCCGTTGAAGTAGAGGTGGGCGTCGTAGGGGCGCTGTGCGACCGTGACGGCGTGGCGCAGGCCATACATGAGGTCGCGTCCGGCGGTGAAGGCGTGGGCGGCGTGGCGGATGGTTTTGGCATGCGCCTGCAAGGTTTGTCTGAAGAGCTTGAGCCGGGAGGGCACCGGGGCGATCACCATGCAGCCGGCCTGGGCGAGCCGGTCGAGATTGCCCTCGGAGAAGAAACCGCGGTCGACCGTGGCACGCACGCCGGTGATGCCGAAGGCTTTCATTTCCTCAAGCGTGTTGAGCAGGGTGGAGACGTCCGGCACGCTGCCCTCGACCATGCGCAGGGCCACGGGAATGGTACCGGGTTCCATGACGGCGAATTGGATGTTGATCTGGGGGAGGTGTTCGCCGTCGCGGTTGTGGCCGTAGGCGGCCCAGTCGTCGAGGCCGCCGTAGGTGGAGACGCTGGTGCCGTCGATGAGCAGGCGGGAGTCGGGCTGGCGGTGGAACGAGACGACGGATTGCTGGTAGGTCTGACGCGCGCCGGCGTCGCGGCCCAGTTCGTGGAGCAGGCCGGAGAGGGCGGTGGAACTCCAGGCACTGGGTTTGCCGGTGAAGCGGTGGGGCACGCCGACGGCCCAGGTTTCGAACTGGAAGAGGGGCAGTTCCTCGCAGATGAGGAAGACGGCAAGCAGGAAGATGGTTTCGGCCATATCGGGCTCGAAGACTTCCTCAAGGGCGGCGGTGATGCCGTGGGTGCGGGCGAGGTGCCGGCAGGCGGTGAGGGCCCCAAAGTCGAGTACCCGCCGGGGCGCTTCGTTGATGGGGCTGGCCGGGACGGGCTTGGGACGCACGGGGGCGTGGGTGCCATCGGCCTGCTCCTTGCCGAGATAGGTGGCTTTTTGGCGGGGCTGTTGCTTGTCTTTGTTCCAAATCGCCTGGATTTCATACAGGTAAGTTCCGGATTTTGTTTTCTTTTTGACTAATGTTGAGTACCCAATAATGTGGAGCGGCGCTGGATAATGGTCGATTTCTCGCCGTTGGACTTCCGGAGAACTGCACATTACTGAACCGGTTTGCTGCGTTCAAAGGGACTCCAACCACTTGATCAGGTCTTTCTCATCCCGCCACCCGCGCGTGCGCTGCTTTTGCGGTAAAAGTGGTTCGACCTTGGCCAATGCCTCGCGCTTGGCATCGAGATCAAGGGACAGATATTTGTTAGTTGTATTCACACTGGTGTGGCCCAGCCAATTGGCGATCGTGCTAAGGTCTACTCCGGCCCGCAGCAAATGAATCGCCGTGCTATGGCGCATGCTGTGAGGATGGAGGCGCTTGCCATTCAGCGTGGCCGAGTCGGCCCCAGCACGCTGGATGTGTTTGTTCAGGATCCACCGGATTCCGAAGCGTGAGAGGCGACCGTCGCGTTGGTTGAGGAATACGCCGCGCTTCTCATGCGGGCAGATTTCTTGCGCTTCCAGATGTTCTTGCAACAGGCGGGCCGTCTCGGGCCAAAGCGGGCACACCCGTTCCTTGCGGCCCTTGCCTCTCAGAAGAACACTCGGTGGCGGACTCAGGCGCAGGTCGCAAGCCTGGATACCGACGATCTCGCTCACCCTCGCTCCCGTGTTGAACATCAAACTTAATAGTACAAAATCGCGGCGTCCGCCATTCGCCGATTGGTCGATTCCTTGAAGGACCGCCTTGATCTCAGCGAAATCCAGGTGTTCGATCTCTCGTGTCTCCGTCCGCTTGAATGGCAGGTTGAGTATCCTCTGGGCCTGTGCCAGGTGGTCGGGGTGATAGGCGCCCAAGAATCGGAAGAAGCTGTGGATCGCACTCAAGCGGACATTCCGGGTGCTCACCTGGTTCTTCCGGCCCTCTTCCAGATCCTGTAAAAATTCGGTCACCCGATCCACGGTGAGATGCTCAACATCCAACTGGCATGGACCGGTCTGCTTTGCCGCGACGAATTGCAGAAGAAACTTCAGGCTGTCGCGATAACTCTGGAGGGTGTGTGGACTAAAGGCCCGTTGCTTCGGAAGATAGTCGGTGAAGAAGCGGTGCAAAGCATCGCCCAGGGTGTTTTTGGAATCGTTCACCGGTCAGCCCCCCTTTCGGAGATTGCGCCCGCGTATTGATGGAAACGCAGGCTCGCCGCTTCACGCAATCCGGGTGTCAGGTGGAGATAATAATGGGTCGAACAGGCGCAGACATGTCCCATATAGGTGGAAAGATACGGCAGTCTTGCCTGAACCTCCCCATTCCCCTCATACCACCTCTGCAAGGCCGTAACGGCGAAGCTGTGCCGCAAGTCGTGAAGCCGAGGGGGGCGGCCACGTTCATCGACGACACCCGCGGCCAGACACAACTGTTGCCAGTTAGAGATCAGGCCCGGCACGCTGTAGCTTTTCTCCGGCGCCATGCTGTTGCCGCCCCATATCAGGGCGCCCTCGGGTTGGTCGGGAAGGTGGCGGCGACGCAGTTCGAGATAATGACACAGTTCCCGGACGACCGAATCAGGCAACGGAATCAAACGCGACTTGTAGAACTTGGTGGCTTCGACAAGAAGGACGTTCTGTTGGGGATCGAAGTGCCGCAGTTTCAACCTCAACAACTCGCCACGACGCAAGCCGCAACAATACAACAGTATCAACGCCATGCGGACCGTCGGTCCGCGCAACGGGTTCTGATGTGACGGCAGCAGTTGTTCCACCGTCGCCAACACGCGGGACATGTCCGCCCCGGTTACAAGGCGCGGAGGTCGTGCGGGATGAGGCCTGGGGAACGTCGCAACATCCGGGACATGAAGATCGGGATGGGTCCGGGCGCAGTAGATCAGAAAGTTGCGAACGATTCGCAAGCGGTTGCGTAGGACTGTCGGCGTAAGGTGTGGCATCGTCCCGGCCCAGCGATGGAACATGTCAGAGCCGATAGTCTGAAGATTCGCACAATGAAGATGCAGGAAGTCATCCCAACCCCGTAGAATGACTTCTTCGCCGGAGTAACGGCGGCCCAAGGCCCGGCGGACAGCCAAATAGGTGCTCAGCAAATCGGCTAGGGGACTTTGGAAGCCCGCCACCGGCAGGCGTTCGACCGGAGGTGCCGTCCGGATTTTGGGTAAGCCGCCCTTCCATCCGTCAGGATGCAGAGCGGCGGCCTCGCCGTTTTCAGGAACAGGTAATCCAACTTCGCGGAGGTCCTCCACCGCCAGGCGGAGATAGACCGCGGTGCTTTCAGGGTCGCGATGTCCAAGCACGCTTCCGATGGAGTCCATGGGCGTGCCACGGCGGAGAAGATGCATGGCTAGCGAATGGCGCAAGAAGTGAGTTCCGGTGTAAGGGATGTCCAAGCGGCCAAGACGGATCCTCTTTTCCAAAATGTCATGTACCGCGTAGTGGGACAATGGACTCATTGGGGCTCTTATGCGGAGAAAAACTTCGCGGTGCCCGCCTGCCGGGCGAGCGCGTTGCAAATAGCCTACGAGAACGTCCACACTCTCGTCGTCAAGGGGCAGTAGCAATGATTGCTTCGTCTTGGATTGGGGGACTCGCAGGGTGCCGGAACGCCAGTCGATGTCGTCCAATTTCAGGGCGACCAGCTCGCCGCTTCTCAACCCGTAACGAGCGGCCAGATAGAGAATGGTGAAATCGCGCAAGCCTTCCGGGTTGGACTGGTCGATGGAAAGGAGCAGCTCCACCACTTTCTCCCAAGGCACCGCTCGCGGCAACTGTTCGAGGCGGTAGGTGCGGGGCGTATCGATCCGTTCATGCAAGGGTTGTTGCAGCGAACCCTGGGCATGCTCGCGTTGCAGGAATGATCGGATACTCGCCACCACATGCTGCAGACTGGCACGGTTATTGGTTCTCGAGGCCTCGCAGAGATACGCTTCGATCCGGTTCAAATCCAAGGCCGCCACGATCATGGGACTCTCATCGTATCCCAGAAACGCCAGAAAAGATTGCAACCGGTTCCGGTGGCCGGCAATGGTACGAGCGGAAAGCCCCCGGACCTCCAGCAGATAGGAACAGAACGCATCAAGCCGAAGCTCCGAAGGTGGAATCACATCCGCTTCGCCCTCGGGAATCAACTGCCGCTCCCGAAGGAACCGGCCGAGAACGCGGGCGGATGATGCGATGTCGTAACGTCGGACGCGGAAATAATCGTAGGCCTGACGCAGATCGGCTTGGCTCAGCCCATTGAGCGATTCATGCCGGAGTGTTTGGAGCCAATGGACGAGCATGCTGAACGCCTGCACGAAATTGCAAATCGTGGACTCGGCGTAACGCTGGCACCGAAGCCAGCTCAACAAGTCATCCAACAGCGGCCCGACGAATGGGAGCTGGCGATAGCGGGACCGTGGCCCCAACTGGAACGTCTTGGGATTGTTATCTGTGTTCATCCCCCACCAGTAACCAAGCCGGGGGAATCATCCGTCAATAATGTGCAGTTCTCCGGGAGTCCAACGGCGGGAAATCAACCACTTCCAACTCCCGCTCCACATTATTGGGTACTCAACATTAATCAATTTATGTTGAGCTCAACATAAATTGATGATATAGGCCATGGCAGGGCTCCTTTCTAGTGCTATTATCACTAGCCAAAGAGTCCGGTATTGTAAGGTTTAGGCGGTGTAAATAAATAACCTTGACAAAGTGATTAAGAACTCTTAAGTGTTTTCCCGTGAAAGAAAACGATGCCCTTATGCAAAAGTTTCAAGCGATTTGGCCGCATTTAGACGAGCGTGCCAGACGGATCACCGCC